>JAKLDZ010000014.1 GCA_022703255.1 Myxococcota bacterium
TCACGGTCCTGTTCACCACCAAGGGCATTCCGCTGGTGTACTACGGCGACGAGGTCGCCATGGCCGGCGCAGGCGACCCGGACAACCGTCGGTTCATGCAGTGGACCGGCTACTCCCAGGGGCAGCAGGCGGTCCTCGCGCACCTCAAGAAGCTCGGCAAGATCCGCGCAGAACACCCTGCGCTGCGCAAGGGAACCCGCTCCACCCTCTCCGTCTCTGCCGACACCTGGGCGTACAAGACCACCTCCGGCAGCGACGAGCTCATCGTGCTCATCAACCGGAGTGACACGCAGCAGAGTCTCTCCGGGGTCCCCTCGGGCAGCTACCAGGATTTGCTTTCTGGCTCAACCATCTCGGGAGGTTCTGTGAACCTTCCCGCGCGTTCCTCTCGCATTCTGCTCGCCCAGTAGTCCCCCCATCGAAGCGCTACCTCTCCGCCTGCGCGCCGCGCGCAACCCCGTCCTCGCATCGCGTCCGTGTGGACACTCGCGAGCCGGGCGTGCGATGATGTGCCGGTTTGTCCGCACGCAAAACACAGAGCCGTCAGGTCACGCCGCCGGGATGGCGGGACCCGGAAGGATGGAGAGCTTCGATGAAGGTAGGCTCGAGAATCGGGATGCTTCGAAACCACCCGTTCTCCCTCGCCCTGGCCGGGGTGGTCGTCATCTCGGCATCCCTCTCACTCTCCGCTCCGGCCCGCGCGGACGAGACCGCAAGCGAGGCAGATCTCCAGTTCGAGATCGGCAAGGAGCTGTTCAACAAGAGCGACTTCCGTGGGGCCCTCGAGCACTTCCTGGCCTCCAACCGTCTCGCCCCCAACCGCAACGTCCGCTACAACATTGGCGCCTGCTACGAGCAGCTCGGCCGCTTCCCGGAAGCTCATTCGTACCTCTCCCAGGTGCTCGCCGCCGAATCCGATCCGTCGGCGCGTCAGAACCTGCAAGAGGCCATCCAGCGCATCGCCACGCGCGTGGCCGTCATCTCCGTCACTTCCCAACCCGCCGGTGCCACCATCTACATCAATCGCAAGGAGCTCGGCTCTCGCGGCGATGCCCCGCGCTCCGTCGCTCTGAACCCCGGCAAGTACAAGGTGATCGTCGAGCTCCCCGGCCACGAGCCCGCCTCCGTCGAGGTCGGCGAGGTCGCCGCGGGCTCCAACACCCCGGTTCAGGTCAAGCTCGTGCCCATCACTGGCGCGATCACCGTCGAGGCCTCGCCGGCAGGCGCTTCCGTGCGCTTCGGCGCCCCCGATGGCCGCGTGCTCGGTGCGTCGCCGCTGACGGCCCAGCTCCCGGTCGGCAAGCATTCCCTGTTCGTGAGTCGCGATGGTCACGAAACCGCTGAGGTGGTGGTCGAGGTTCCCCCCCGAGGGGCCCTGACCGTGCGTCCCAAGCTGGCTGCTCTGCGAGGCAATCTCGTGGTGGAAGCGGACATGCGCGACGCGCCGGTCGAGGTGGACGGCAAGGTATTGGGTTTCTCGCCTGCGGTCATTCCGGTCACGGTGGGGACGCACCGTGTGCGGGTGACGATGCCGGGATTCCGTCCCTTCGAGCGAACCGTGGCGGTGAAGTCCAACGAGTCCACCGAGGTCAAGGTGAGCATCGCATCCCGCGAGGAGGTCACCGGCGCGTCGCGTGCGGCGGAATCCGTCGAAGAGGCCCCCAGCTCCATCAGCATCATCGGCTCCCGCGAGCTCGAGGCGATGCAGTACCCCACGCTCGCCGAGGCCCTGCGTGGCACGCGCGGCTTGTACTTGACCGACGACCGCTCCTACAACTTCGTGGGTGTCCGGGGGTTCTCCCGCACGAGCGACTACGGCAACAAGATCCTGATCCTCCAGGACGGGCAGCCGTTGAACGACAACCTGCTGGGGCAATCCTTTGCGGGCTTCGACGGTCGCGTGGATCTGGGCGACGTGGAGCGAATCGAGGTCATCCGGGGTCCCGGCTCCGTGATGTACGGCACCGGCGCCTTCTTCGGCGTCGTCAACCTCATCACTCGCCATCGCGACACTCCGAATCGAGTCGAGACCAGCGTCTCCGCGGTCGAGGACGGCGTCATTCGCACCCGCGCCATGGGCAACGTCCGTCTGGGCAAGGAGGGGGCACTGTGGACCTCGGTGGCGGTCGCGCGGGGGGGTGGACGCGACTTCTACTTCCCGTCGTATGCCGACGACAACGGCGGGCTGGCGAGGGGAGTGGACGGGGTACGCGGCGGAACGCTCAACGGGCGATTCACCTACAAGGCGTTGACGGTCCAGTGGTTCTTCAACAGCCGCAAGAAGCAGCTGCCTACTGCGGTCTCCGACACCCTGTTCGGCGATCGACGCCTCTACTACCTCGACACGCGTGGGCTCGTCGAAGCCCGCTTCGAGCCCAAGCTGTCCTCGGCCGTGCAGCTCGCCTCCCGGGCCCACGCCAACCTCTACAACTTCACCGCGGGCCTTCCGTACGACGTCGCAGACGGCGGCCTCGACAGGCAGGAGTATCGGGGGCGCTGGGTCGGAGTCGAGCAGCGCGTGCTGTTGACGCCCTCCGAGAACGTGCGCGTCATCGCGGGCGGCGAGGCCCAGCGTCACTTTTCCGCATCCATGATCGGCAAGGACGAGTCCGAGACGTACATGGATGTCAACAATCCCTACAACGTTTTCTCCGGATACCTCAACAGCGACATCGGCTTTGCCAGGTGGATTCGCGCCTCGGCGGGCGCCCGGTTCGACCACTTCTCGACCTTCGGCAACGCCCTGAGCCCCCGCGGCGCGGTCATCCTGCGCCCCTACGAGAGCGGCCTGCTCAAGGTGATGGGCGGCAGCGCCTTCCGCGCTCCCAGCGTCTACGAGATGTACTACTCCGACGCGGCCCAGAAAGCGTCCCCCGATCTCGGCCCCGAGCGCGCCGTCTCCGGCGAGATCGAGTTCACCCACCGATTCGACCCCATCACCTCGCTCACCGTCGGCTCCTATCTCAATCACGTCACGGGCCTCACGGTCGGCCGCGGCGCAGGCACCGAGGAGGACCCCTTCTACCTCACCAACTCCGACGTTCCGGTCCGGGCCTTCGGCGGCGAGGTCGAAGCTCGGCGTGAGTGGCGTGATGGCTGGATGCTGGCAGCGAACTACACGGTCCAGCGAGCGCAATACGTGGGCAACGCCGAAGGGCTTCGGGAAGTCCCCAACTCCCCCACGCACCTGGGATCCATCCGCGGTGGATTCCCGATCATCGGCCGGGCCTTCATGGCCACCTCCCGGCTCAGCCTCGAGTCGGGGCGATACGATCGTTACGAGACCACCGAGGATCCCCCGCAGGGCAAGACCGCCGGGGCCGCCATCTGGGACCTCGTCTTCTCGGGAGAAACCGAGCAGCGACGCATCCACTACGCGTTCGGCGTCTACAACGCGGGTGACTACCGGTTCCGCGTCCCGATCAGCTCCGAGTACCGAATGCCCCGGATGCTGCAGAACGGGCGCACCTTCTTGTTTTCTCTCGGCTTGAGAATGTGACCGATGGCGTCCAAGGGTGAGCCAACCATGAACCCTTCGTCTCGAGGGCCCCATGTCCGAAGTTGACGCGATCTCGAAGTACAAGCTCGTCGGCCGTCTGGGCCGCGGCGGCATGGCCGAAGTCTTCCTCGCCGTCACCCAGGGACCGGCAGGCTTCACCAAGCTGCAGGTCGTCAAGATGCTTCACGGCAATCTCCTCGACAACGCGGAGTTCGTGAAGATGTTCCTCCACGAAGCGCGCCTCGCCGCGTTGCTCAACCACCCCAACGTGGTCCAGACCAACGAGGTCGGCTACGAGAACGGCCGCTGCTTCCTGGTGATGGAGTACCTCGACGGCCAATCGCTCAACGCGATTCTCGCGGGATTCGCTCGCAAGGAAGTCGCCTTCCCCCTCACGCAGCACCTGCGCGTGCTCGCCGAGGTCCTCGCCGGTCTGCACTATGCCCACGAGCTCGCCGATCTCGCAGGCACTCCCCTCGGCCTCGTCCACCGCGACGTCTCCCCCCACAACATCGTGGCCTGCTACGACGGGGCGGTGAAGCTGCTCGACTTCGGCATCGCCAAAGCGACAGCCAGCTCGCCCGAGACGCAGACCGACATGATGAAGGGCAAGATCCGCTACATGGCCCCCGAGCAGGTGGCCAAGGAGCCCCTCGATCGCCGCGCCGACATCTTCCAGGTCGGCATCATGTTCGCCCAGGCCGTCACCGGACAACCCTATTGGCCCAAGTCCGATGACTCCATGACCATCGTCGGCAAGCTGTACCGCGGCGACCTGCCCAATCTCGATGAGCTCGGGGCCTCCGTCGACGACGACCTGATGGCCATCGCTCGTCGCGCTGTCGCCTTCAAGCGCGAGGACCGCTACTCCACGGCCGAGGAGTTCCGCAAGGACATCGAGGCGGCCATCGCCCGCCGCGATGCCGCGGTCACCCCTCGACTCGTCGGGGAGACCGTAGCCACCCTGTTCGCCGACAGCCGCGTCAAGATCAAGAAGCACATCGAGGAGACCTTGCAGGGCCTTCGCGCTACTGAGATCTCGCTCGAGGAGGTCATGGGGGTCGGCTCCCATGCGGTCCCGGAGCTGGCATCTTCCGGCTCCAATCCCCGCGCCATCACGGGCTCCTTCACGCCCATGGGCTCCCATCGCTCCGGGCCTGTCTCCGTCACCTCCATCCAAGGCGGGGCCATGGCCGCGCCGATCCGGTCCGACAAGTCCAAGCGCTCCCTGCTGATCGCGGGCGGCGTCGCTGTCCTCGCCGCTGTTGCCATCGTCGCCTTCTTCGTCAGACCCGGCATGTCCCGCGGCGAAAAGGTCGCAACGACTCCGGTCGATGCGGGAGAAGCCGTCCCTCAGGCTTCCACTCCACCAGCGCCCTCCACGCCCGCCCCCCCTTCCAAGATCGAGATACGTCTGTCGGTCGAGCCCGCAAGCGCCACCCTGTTCCTCGACGGTGCGCAGCTCCCCGGCAATCCCTATACGGGACGTGTCGAGGAAGACGGCAAGCTGCACAAGATTCGCGCCGAGGCCCCGGGCTACACCACTCGGGAAGTCGAAGCCAACTGGTCCGTCAGCCCCAGCGTGTCGTTGACCCTCGTGCCCGGGCAGCGACGCGTACCCGGCGTCGCAACCCCGCCACCGAAGGCTACGACCAAGACTCCCACGACGACCGCGACGGTTGCACCGCCGAAGATCCGCGACGAGCGCTGAGATTGGCGATGACTCGGGCGCACGCGAGCGGGCGCCCGGGAGTGCTGACTCACCGCGTGGGATTGCGCGCGAAGCGAGCTGCGAGAGTGTCGAGCGCGGCGACCGTGTCGGACGCGGCGCCGGCCTTGGCGGCAGCGATCAGGGAGGGAGTGGACGGGTCGTCGACCATCATCAGCGCGTTGGAGCAAGCTTGGCGGAGCTCGCCGGGATAGGCCACGAACGCCCGCACGAGCGCGCTCGCGGACAGCGCACGGGTAGCGGCTTCCTCGCTCGCGTGCGTGGCGACCGAGGGAGTCTTCCACGCCCACGCGGAGCCGACGTCGCCCAGGGACTTGACTGCGACGCGAGCGATGTCGTCGGAGGGGTGCGTGAGCAGCACGCGCGCGAGCTCGCGCGCGACAGACTCCCTTCGACAGGCACCCATGCCGGCGAGCAGGGCGCGGTGACGCGGGCCTGCGGTCTGCGACAGCGCAACCAGCAGCGCGGCGTCCTGATCGGTTCCGAGCTGTCCGGTGGCCTCCGCGGCGGCGCGCACGACGTAGAACTCGGACTCCGGTCCTTCGAGGATCGCGTGCAGGACGGGCCGGGCGAGCGGGTCGCGGTGGCTGCCGATGGCCTCGAGCAGCCCGGCGCGCAGCGCGATCCAAGCGCTTTCGGACAGGTTGCCGCGCGCAGGCGCTTGCAGGGCGACCAGCTCGAGCATCGGCAGCAGCGCCTGCGGCCCGACGCTCTTGAAGGCCGGTCCCATGGGGGCGAGACGCCCGCGCTTGCGCGCGTCCATCGCGGCGGCGCGATCGGCCACGGCTCGGACTGCCTCGAAGGTCTTGGGGTGGGTCTTCCTGGCGGCCTGCACCGACGCCACGAGCTGGGCGCGTTCTGCCGGCTTCAGACGCGACGGTGCGATGACGTTGCCGTCGGCGAGTGCCGACGACGAGGCCGCGAGCACGCCGAGCGCGCAAGCGAGGGCTGCCGCGTGGCGCAGGATATTGGATCGGATCGAAGGATGTGTCGCCATGTCGGGATACCTCGTGCCATCGGTGCTCATCGGCCCGTCTCCCACCACTTCGCGTCGGGAATGCGCCGCAGGCTGTTGCTGCCGCAGTGCACCTCGCCTTCGAGACGGTGGTAGCCATCCCAGTCCTCTACCCAGTCCACGGTGATGCCGTAGGGCTTCAGCGCGTCTTCGAGCTGGACCTTGAAGATGTCCTTGCCCTCGATGATCGGGCCGTGTGGGTTGGGCGCGGCGAAGTGCGTGTCCGACAGATACAAGCTGTTCACCGTCCCGGGCTGGTAGGCGAGCGAGTAGCCGTACGCGGGCCAGTGGAGGAACGGCACCGGCACGATCTCCGCATCGGTGATCCCAGCCTCCTTCTTGAGCAGCGCGAGCTGTGCGTCCACCTCCACCGCAGCCTTCGCGCTCTCGTTCATCACCTCCGTGTTCGCCAACACTTGCGAGATCGTCGCCTCCGCGGGGATCTCCTTGTAGCTGTCGTCGAGCCAGCTCTTGCCGGCGAACATCTTCACATCACCGTTGCCCTTCGCGACCTGGTCCTCGAGCATCTTCTTCGCGAGGCGGGCGTCGTTGGCGAGCACGACCCAGCCGCGCGGCGATGAAGCCTTCACGTAGCTCAGGGTCTCGTCGATGTGGCCGACCAGGAGCCACGAAGTGTCGAAGTACAGCGGAGGCTGCTGCTTCTGCGCCTCGAGCATCTTGGTGAACTTCGGATCCGTGTAGTAGCCGGCCACCGTGCCGCGCGCGAGCCGCCCCAGGGGGTAGTCCACGCCGTTCAGCGAGTAGGGAGGGATCGTCTCGGTGTTCCCCAGGGAGTCGAGGGAGTCCATTTCCTCAGGGTGCTTGAGGTCGTACTGCTGCACGCCGGCGAAGTCCTTGCCTCGCAGCACCGTGAACACGAGCTTGCCCGACGCGCGCAACGGATCGCCGAGCTTGTCGGGATTCTCGACGTTGGCGGAACGGTACGCGACTCGAATCACCTTCTGTGTGCCGCCCGGCCCCGGCATCGACATGTAGCCCGTCTCGAAGAAGTCCTGGGTCCACGGATCGTCGGTGTCGAGCTCCACCAACCCCCCGGGCACCTGCGCCGCGTCCGTCGCGGTCTTCAGATCGTCAACGAACTCGTCGTACTCCTGCCACCCGCCCCCCGTCGTCGTGTACGCCGTCTCCACCGGGGAAAGGTGATGGAACGTCATCACCGGGGACAGGCGCATGCGCACGACGTCTTTGTCGTCTACCGCCTCCAGCTCCTCGGTCGCGGGCGCCTCGACGCGCAGGGTGACGTCCACGAACCCATCCCACGCCGACGCGTCGCGCAGGATGTCCGTGCCTTCGATGGCGAGCTCGACCCCCTGTCGCAGCTCCTCGGCGGACAGCTTGTCGGTGTCGGTCTTGAAGACCTTGAAGGCGCCGTCGGCGGCCTTGCGGAACAGCCGCACGTGCGCGTCGCCCGGGCTCCCGACCCCGAGCGTCCCCGATGCCTCGTCGGGCGCCCCCGGCCACGGCACGGTCTTGAGCCGAGCCAGATCCTGCAGGTCGTCGTCGCCGTTGATCTCCTCGTCGTGCGCGTCGTTGCACTCCGCGAGCTGCGTGTCCGTCCCCTTCTTCGGACACGTCACCCGATCGTCGTCGATGTTCGCGAGGAAGACCGCGCCGTGCTGCTTGTCCCACGTCTCCTCGTCGGCGTCCTCGCTCGGGTCGTCGAGCTCCACCACGCCGTTGCGGTTGTTGTCCGCGCGCAGGTCCACGATGGGTTTCGACGGATCGACGCCAGCGTCTCCAGCGTTGCCGGCCTCGCCGGCGGCGCCGCCGGTCTGCGGGGTGGGGGTTGTTTCGTTGGACGAATCATCTCCGCCGCAGCCTGCAGCGACGAGCCAGGCGAGGCCGAGGACGATCGCGATCCTCGAGGTCATTGGATGGTGTTTCATGCGGGGAATCCGGTGCTGCGAAGGGACGGTCATTGTGCGCGCCGAAGGGGGGGGGGTAAAGCGTGATGCCGGCGCCGGGTTCATTCTGTCGCGCGAAGTCTGGAATGCATTGGCGCCCGTCCGGACGTCGCTCCGAGCGTGGTGTCCCCGCAGCGCGCGAGGCTCGGTACGCGACCGGACGCGGCGACGGATGGGCAGGTGGGGGAGAGGTTCTCGATTTCGAGGCGGAGACTCTTGAAGCTCCCCTGGGGTGGGCGTAATCAGGAGCCTCATCTCGTGCCGTTGACGAGGAGGGAGCAATGGCGGATTCCCTGAACGCGCATTTCCTGTCGCGCAAGCTGCACTCGCTCACGGGTCTCGTACCGGTCGGAGGCTTCCTGCTCTTCCACCTCTGGGAGAACTCGATGGCCCGCAAGGGGGAGCAGTTCTACAACGAGCACGTCGTGCAGGGCATCGGCGATCTGCTCAACTACAAGCTCGCGATCGAGCTGTGCCTGGGCGCCGCGATTCTCTTCCACGGCGTCTACGGGCTCGTGGTCTGGTGGCAGGGGCGCTCCAACACCCGTCGGTTCCGGTACGGCGGCAACCTGCGCTACCTGCTGCAGCGCATCACCGCCTTCACCACGCTCGCCTTCATCCTGTGGCACGTGATCACCACGCGCATCGCGGCCGGGCTCGACGAGGCGGTCGAGAACAACCTGTTCCTGCACATGCAGCGCATCTACGAGGACCCGGTCAACGTCGTGCTCTACATCGTGGGGATTGCGGGAGCGACGTTCCATCTGGCCAACGGTCTGTGGCTGCTGGGCATCAACTGGGGGCTGACCACGCACCCGCGGGCGCAGAAGCTCTCCATGTGGGCCTGCACCGCGTTGTTCGTCGTCATCACGTTCCTCGGGGTGCACGCCATCTGGGGCTTCAATCAGCGTCTGTTCTGAGATCGATTCGCCAGCCGAAAGGACACCACCATGGCAGACAAACCGAACGTGATCGTGGTTGGCGGCGGGCTCGGCGGACTCTGGGCCACCATGCGCGTGGCCGAAGCGGGCTTCCCCGTCGATCTGTTCTCCCTGTTCCCGGTCAAACGCTCCCACTCCTGCTGCGCACAGGGCGGCATCAACGCCTGCCTCGACGTCAAAGGCGAGCACGACACCGTCTGGCAGCACATCGTCGACACCATCAAGGGCGGCGACTACCTCGCCGAGCAGCCCCCTATCCGCTCCATGTGCGAGCAGGCCCCCGGGCTCATCCGCACCTACGACCGCATGGGGGTGACCTTCAGCCGCACGCCCGAAGGCGGCATGGACCAGCGTCTCTTCGGCGGCGTGAAGAAGCGGCGAACCGCATTCGCCGGCGCCACCACGGGGCAGCAGCTGCTCTACGCTATCGACGAGCAGGTGCGTCGGCACGAGGACGAGGGGCGTGTTCGCAAGTACGAGGGGTGGGAGTTCCTGAGCGCGGTGCTGGACTCCGAGGGCGTGTGCCGCGGTGTTTGCGCCATGGATCTCGAGACCATGGAGGTGCGGACCTTCCAGGCCGAGGCGGTGATCGTCGCCACTGGAGGCATGGGCCTGATGTGGGGACGGTCCACCATGTCCACCAACTCCACCGGAGCGGCCGCCTCGCGCCTCTATCAGCAGGGCTGCCAGTTCGGCAATCCGGAGTTCGCGCAGTTCCACCCGACCGCGATGCTGGGCCACGACAAGCTGCGTCTCATGAGTGAGGCGTGCCGCGGCGAAGGCGGACGCATCTGGGTGCCGCGCGAGCCGGGTGACAAGCGCGACCCCCTGTCCATCCCCGAGAAGGAACGCTTCTACTTCCTCGAGGAGTGGTATCCAACCTACGGCAACACCGTGCCTCGCGACGTCGCCTCGCGCGCGATCTTCCGCGCCGTGCGCCACATGGGCCTCGGCGTCGGCGGCGAGAACACCGTCTTCCTCGACCTGACCCACCACACCCGCAAGTTCCTCGAGCAGCGCCTCGGCGGAATCCTCGACATGTACCAGACCTTCTCCGGCGAGGACCCCTACACCCGCCCGATGAAGGTCTATCCGTCGATGCACTACACCATGGGCGGGCTCCTCGTCGGCTACGAGAAGGACGACGCCACCGGCGCGATGAAGGAAGGCAGCGCCAGGAACCACGCGACGTCGATCCCCGGTCTTTATGCCTGCGGCGAGTGCGACAACGCCTACCACGGCGCCAACAGGCTCGGCGCCAACTCCCTGCTCAGCGCGTCGTTCAGCGGTCGCGTCGCGGGCGAGGCTGCCGCGACGTTCCTCAAGGGCAAGAAGACCCGTTCCGAGGTGCCGACCTCCACCTTCGAGGCCGAGCAGGCCCGTCAGGTCAAGCTCAACGAGAAGCTCCTCACCTCCCGCGGCAAGGAGAACCCCTTCGCGCTGCACCGCGAGCTCGGCGAGATCATGCAGGAGCGCGTGTTCGTGGAGCGCAACAACGAGGACCTCGACAAGGCTGTCGACGGCATCCGCAAGCTGCGCGAGAGGTTCAACGACGTCTCCCTCGACGACCTCGGGATGCGTGCCAATCAGTCGTTGTCGTGGGCGCGCCAGATCCACGACATGATCGTGCTTGCCGAGGTGATCGCCAAGGCGGCGCGGATGCGCGACGAGTGCCGCGGCTCGCACTACAAGGCGGAGTTCGAGCTCAAGGTTCCGGAGGGGAAGTTCGCCGGCTCTCCCGAGTACGAGGAGTACCGCGCACGCTGGAAGTCCAACAACGAGACCTGGCTCAAGACCACGGTCGCCACGAACACCCCCGACGGTCCCTCGATCGAATACAAGCCCATCGACATCTCGGTCCTGCCCCCAGAGGCCCCGCGAGACTACCGCTGAGGATTGGAGCGCACCATGGCCACACCCCAGGAGTTCCTCTTCAGAATCAAGCGTCAGGACAGTCCCGACACGGCTCCGTATTGGGAGCAGTTCCGCATGCCGTACGCGCCGGGCCACAACGTCGTCTCGGCTTTGATGTACCTGCGGGAACACCCCGTCAATTCCGCCGGAAACAAGGTCGCTCCCGTCGTCTGGGAGTGCAACTGCATGGAGGAGGTCTGCGGCGCCTGCGCCATGCTCGTCAACGGCGTCCCCCGCCAGGCCTGCGCTGCGCTGCTCGACGGCCTCCCGCAGCCCATCGTGCTCGAGCCCCTGTCCAAGTTCCGCGTCGTGCGCGACCTGCAGATCGACAGGTCCCGCATGTTCGAGGCCCTCAAGAAGGTCAAGGCCTGGATCCGGCTCGACCACGGCGGGGACATCCACCGTCACGCCCCGCTCATCTCTCCCGACGAGCAGGACGCGCGGTACCTGTTCTCCCGCTGCATGACGTGCGGTTGCTGCATGGAGGCGTGCCCGCAGTTCCACCAGAACTCGACGTTCATCGGCCCCGCTCCTCTCGCCCAGGTGCGCCTGCACAACTCCCACCCCACCGGCGCCTACGACAAGGAAGAGCGCCTGCACGCCATCATGGGGGAGGGCGGCATCACCGACTGCGGCAACGCCCAGAACTGCGTCCAGGTGTGCCCCAAGGAGATCCCGCTCACGACCGCCATCGGCGAGCTCGGGCGGCAGACCACGGCCCAGTGGCTGCGCGATCTGTTCGCTCGCTGACCTGCGTCCCCCCCCCAGCCGATCGTTCGCGCGAGCCATCCGCACGCCTGACCGCGAGATAGGTCGCAGAGCGAACGATTGAAGCGCACGATCGCTTCTTGGAGGCGCCGCGATTGCGCCGGCGTGCGGTTGTGTCCGGCAGATCGGGAGCCCATGTAGACGACGGTGGGCCTTGCTGCGCAAGGGCCCGCCCGAGGGGGGACCATGGCGCTCGACGGACGCCGGGGACGGGTCTGCATTCTGTGCGTTGCCGCCGCGGTGTGCTCGATCTCCGCACTCACGGCGGGCTGCAATGACGAGCTGTATCCGCAGTACTCCGGCACGTTCCACCTGGCGGCCGAGGGGCTGACCGGGGAGCCGTTGGGTGGGGTCGGCATGCCTCGTGTGCTGTACCTCGCGCACTGGATGCGTCATTCCGGAAGCTCGTTCACGCACTACCTCGTGGTCGAGGCTCCGGACGTGCCAGCGAACGTCGGCCGGGCGCGAGGCAGGTTCGTGGTCCCGCTGAACGCGCTACTGCACGAGCCCTCGGCAGGCACCAGCGAGAGCGTGCCCGACTACCCCGGCGCCCAGGTGCTGCCTGCGCGACGTCTGGTGAAGCTCGGTCCCTGGTGCAGCGTCGACGTCCTGTACACGGTGTATCTCGACGCGGGCGCGAGCACGCCGTCTCCGGCGCTGGTGCGCAAGGTCTACCGGGGCAGCAGGGTCGATCAGGGGATGGAGGTGCAGGTGGCGCCGAACGCGGTGCACGAGGCACCGATCGACGAGGCGGCGCGCGAGGCGTGCCTGACCTCCACGTGGGACAACGACGGCCTGCGGATCACGCTGGTGCTGGCGCGTCGCAAGCACCGGGTGGTGTCGGGGTGCGGTGCGGATCAGTCGGTCGAGGCGTGGGGGGGAGAGTCGTGGACGACGGTGAGCTACGAGAGCACGGGGCGGTGGGAGCCGACGCAGGCGCCGGACCCGCGGCGGTCGTCCACTGCGACGGCACCGCCTGCGGAGCGTGAGATGGAGCAGGGGCTCCGGGGTTTTTTCGGGCAGGTATTTGGGGCAGGTGGAGTGGCGCCCTGACGGAGTGCAGAAGGGGCAGACGCTGCGGGATTCGTTCGACGCGACTCAGCCTCTGCGCGCTCTCGACTTGCGCAGCAGGGACACGCCGAGCAAGGCCGCGAGCGCGAGCAACGGCGTGCGCGAAGCGCCTCCGGGGACGCTGCATCCGCACCCATCGTCGCCTGCGTCTCCGGTCGCTACGGGGCCCGCGTCGGGCAATGGGCCGGCGTCCGGTGCTCCCGCGGATCCGCCGCCGCCGGAGCTGCCGTCGGGGCCTCCATCGGCAGGGGCGGTCGTGTCCCCTGCCACGTCGGGGCTCGAGTCCGCGATGGCGTCGACGGGTGCATCGGGGCCGGCGTCGGCCGGGGGATTCTCTTCGAAGTACGCGCCGCACGCGGGGGCGATATCCAGGAATCCCTTCGCGTGCGCAAGTGCCAGCATGTAGGCGCCTGCTCCGAAGCCGACCATGGGAGCGTTGAACTTGTAGGTGCCCTGGTTCTCGTCATAGGTCTCGGCGATCTGCAGGTAGTTGACCGCCGCCTGACGTCGTACCCAATCGATCAGCTTGTCGCTTCCTGCGGAGTCTCCCCCCATGCGGCGCACAATCGCTCCGCGCATGTCAGTGATGACCCACTCCGCCGAGTCGTAGTAGCTGCCCCAGGGGCTTACGTCAGTGGCGCCCGTGTGATCCCACGCGTCGTCGTTGCGCGCCCAGCCTACTCCCGCCTTCACCTTCAGCTTCGCGTCCATCAGGGCAACCGTCGCCTTCGCGATCTTGCCATTGGGATCGAACAGGCCGAACGCGATCGCGTCGAGCACCGCCGCGTCGGCATATCCGTCGCCCGCCGCCAGCTCCTCGGCATTGGAAGCCAGCGCTCCGCTGGAGTCGATCAGCTTCGCCGCGATGGCGTTGCGCAGGGAGGTCCCGGCAGCAAGGTACTTGGACGAAGCGGCGGAATCGCCTTCTGCCTGTGCCATCACCGCTGCATCGCACAGCCCTCGGGCCGCGGTGATGTTGGTGTAAGTCCACTGCCGTTGACGTCCGTTCCAGTGGGTTTCCCAGATCGACGAGTCGGCGCGCAGGAGGCCCGTGGCGGGGTCAACGAGGGCCACGATGGGGTCGGCGATCCGTGTGGTGATTTCCTGGAAGCGCTCATGACGCACGGAGGTGTCGCCGGTGGCCTCGGTGTACGCACCGAGGGCCCACAGCGCGAGGCCGAATCCGTCGAACTCGAGATTGGGCCCGAAGTCGTTGAAGTCGGTCTCCTCGACGCCGAAGCCGTGATACCTGCACATCGAGATCCGATAGGGAGGCATTCCGTAGCCGGACAGCTCGTTGTAGGCCTGGAATCGTCCCCCTTCGGCCGTGAGCCAGAACTCCAGCGCGGCCTTGGCCTCGGTCTTCATCCCCGCCATGGCCATCGCCGCCACCGCATAGGAGCCGTCCCGCGGCCACGCATACGTCCATTCCCCGGGCGGCAGGCTCGCCAGGACCGCACCCTTGCCCCCGTGGGATACCGTCTTGCCCTGACCCAGATCTCCGAACCGGCTGCGCCTCACCTCGCCGTCATTGCCGAGCACCGGACGCAGAAACGTCGAGTCTTCCCGCACCTGCGCCATCCGCAATACCACCGCAGAGTGCCTGTACAGCGCCTCTTCCTCCGGGGTCAGCCCCGCAGGCAGCACGACCGACGACTGGAACGTGGCCCACCGCGTCCGCTCGTCCTGCACGATCTTCTGCGGATCGCGACCGGCCACCCACGCATCGAGCCAGCCTTTCACGGTCTGCGCGGCGAACGGGTCGCCGTGGTGCGCGCTGACCACGCCGAACCAGGTTTCTCCGTTGGCTGCGAGCGTGGTCGAGGGAGCCTGGAACGCGCTGATCGAGCCGGTGCCCATCGGCTGCTCGCCGGTGACGTCGGGGAGGTCCCCGGTGCCGCCGTTCTCGACGATGCTCCAGACGTTGGTGGGGCTCGAGGCGCTGGACGCTCCGCGGTGGGCGGTAGAGCCGAGGGCCTTGGTCACCATCACGCCGGCGAACCCGCGTTCGGCGAAGGCGCCGCTCGTCCCGTCGTAGGCGACGGTCTCGTTCTCCTCGCCGGTTTCGAGCTGCGGCCCGGGGCGTCCGAAGCCCATGTGGAAGTTGTGCAGGGAGAACAGCGCAACGTTGTCGATGGGGGCGGAGCCGGTGTTGCGGACCTTGGCGATCATCGCGAAGCCGGCGTGCTCGAGGCCGGTGGGAGCGAAGACGTACTGGGTGATCTCGAGGTCGTTCCAGCGCTGGACCATGCGCAGCACACCGGTGGAGCCGGTGGCGCCAGGCACGGTGCCTTCATAGCCGGAAGCGTCGAGATCGACCGGGAGCCCCTTGAGCCATCGTTGGCTCGAGCCGGCGCGCAGGCCGAAGTACATGTCGTAGAGCAGGTCTCGCGCGTAGATCGACTGCGGCTTGCCGCTGATGAAGATGTCGTTGCCGTTGGTGTCGATCAGGGGCTCTTCGGTGGCGAACAAGTGCTCGCGGAAGTGGTGCACCTGAGCTTTGTTGCCGGGCACCAGATCCATCACGACGGCGCCATGGCCGTTGGACGACACCAGCGTGGTCCAGCTTCGCTGGGGAGTGACCTCGGCGCGGGCCCCGGATGTTGCGCCGAAGCAACCTGCCCCGATCAAAGCCGCAAGCATTCCTCGATACCACCTCATGGGGCGATTCCTTTCTTCGCTCGTCAGGGCGCCAGGATGGATGCGCCTTTGCCCGGGATCGAAAACGATGCAGTCCCGTTCGCCGCGACGGAGACGCTGGGGCCTCCGATGCGGTCCTGGAGTGTGGTGCCGCTGATGAATCCCAACGAGGTGGTGAGCTCGACGGTCACCGGGACTGGGGAGCCGGAACGGGTCAGCGCGACGATGGCGGCGTTGCCAGAGGCCATCTTCCGGGCGAAGACGAGCGAGTCCTCGGTGGCGTAGAGCTTGACGTAGTCGCCACGCCGCAGCGCGGGAAGCTCCCTGCGCGCCGAGCCGACCTTGCGCACGAAGGCGAGCGTCGCGGCCTCATTCGCGTCGAGCGCACTGCCGTCGCGCCACATCAGACGGTTGTTCGGGTCCGAGCCTCCCCACTGCCCGTACTCGTCGCCGTAGTAGAGCAGCGGCGCCCCCGGCAGCGTCAGCAGCCAGGCCATGCCCACGCGCATCTTCTCGTAGGGATCCTGCGTCGTGGGCGCGACCGCGGTGTCGTCCCACTGATTGCCCGGGATGCCCGAGCCAGCGCCGTACTGCGCGAGCGTCACGAACCGCGCCGTGTCGTGGCTGCCGATGTACGGCGTCATGATCGCGCCGTCCGGCCACTTCGACAGGTTGTGCTGCAGCCAGTAGTCCGCGTGCAGCATCCCCTTTTCCCCGTAGGCGAACGTCTTGTACGACACCCCGTGGTACAGCACGAAGTCGAACTGCCCATCGAGCCCGTAGGGACCGATGTACTTCGAGATCGTGTTGTAGTTCTCGTCGTTGCAGGGATCCCCGCAGTCGTTCCACCCCATCGCGGTCTCCCCCATCAGGAAGTACCGCGTCCCTGCGCTCTCGAATCCCTCGCGCACCTCCGCCGCCAGGTTGCGCGTCGAGACCTCCTCCACGTGCTTCACCGCGTCCACCCGCAGCCCGTCGAGGTCGAAGTCGTCGAGCCAGTACACCGCGTCGGCCACGAACTGCGCGTTCGCCTCGGGCACCGTGTGGTTGATGTCCGGCAAGTAGCTCGCGAACATGCAGTCGAGCGCGTGGGAAGTCCAATCGCAGTTGGCCGTGCCGCAGACGCAGCCGGTGCGGAACCAGCCCGGGTGCGCAGCCTTGTACTCGTGGTCCTCGTGCACGTGATTCAGCACGTAGTCCTGGAGGATTCGGATGCCGTGCTTGTGGGCCTCGTTCACCATGTCGCGCAGCGCCTGATCGCCGCCGATCCGCGGCTCCACCTCGCGGGCCTTCGTCGGCCAGTACCCGTGGTACCCCGTCACCTTGTGCACCCCGTCGGCTGCCATGTACGCGCCCACCGGGTTGGTCTGGAACGGCGTGATCCAGATCGCCCTGACGCCGAGTTGATCGAGCAGCCCGCTCGCGATCGACTGACGCAGCCCCTGCAGGTCTCCGCCCTGCCAGTCGCCCCGCGGATCGGCGCCGGCCGTAGGCGAGGGGTTGTTGCTCGCGTCGCCGTCGCGATAGCGATCCACCACTGCCATGTAGACGATGGCGTCCTTCCAGGAGAACTCCTCGGCCTCCACCCAGAACACCAGACGAACCGGCTCCCCCGTCTTGCCGTTCTTCGACTTGGGCGTCACCGTCACCCGGTGCTTGCCGTCCGCGAGCCCGGTGAGCTTGATTGTGACGGCACCCGAAGCATCCACCGTGTACTGCGACGCCTGCAGCGTCGAGGTGACTCCGTTGGACAGCAGCTCGGCCGTGAATCCCGCCGCGTCGGCCCCGCCCCCGTCGGTGCCGTCCGCGAACGCGAGCTTCGCATCGTAGGTCCCGGCGCCCGCCGACGGACGCGCGACCTTGCTGGTCTGCACCGCCAGCGAGGGCAGCGAGCAATCGCGGACCTTGATGGCCGAGTTCTCGACGTCGCCGACGTACTTGCGGCGACCCTGACCGGGATCGAGCATCCAGTTGGTGCCGTCGACCACGAGCTTGTAGGCATGAAGCCCCGGGGGAAGCTGAATCGAGGCGGTGTACTTGCCGCCACCCTGGTGCGTCATCGTCGTCGCCGTGGAGAGGGCGAAACCATGCCACTCGCCCGCAATCATGACCGACTGCGGCGTGCCAGTCGCCTGGAAGGTGAACTCGGCCGTGCACGACCCCGTACCGCCCTCGGGGAGCGAGCCGCCCGTCCCTGCGCTGCCTCCCCCCGTCCCCCCCTGCGATGAACCCGCGTCGCCCGCGCCGCCACCCTGCGAGCCCCCCGCTGCTCCTGCGTTCCCACCCGCGCCCGCGATTCCTGCGCTGCCGGCCGTTCCCGCCGCTCCGGCTCCGCCGTCGGCGCTTCCGCCGCTGCCGCCCCCTCCGACCGGGATTCCGCCGCCGTCGTCGTCATCCGAGCAGGCTGCGAAAGGGAGGAAACATGCGGCCATGGCCGCGGCCCGGAGCAGGTTGCGAGTGCGCGCGCGCATGCCCGCAGCCTAGCACAGGGGAGGGGAGCGGTGGGACGGGGGGGGGTCAGCGCCTGCGACGGGAGAGGGCTGCACCGATCGCCGCGGCGATCGAGGCCCACGCCCAGGGCGAGGTGGGAGAGCCGGTCGTGCGGCAGCCGCAGCCACCCTCGTCGCCGCCACCGGCAGGCGGGGGGGCTTCTCCGGCCGCACCCGCGGCCGCGTCCGTCGCGCCGCCCGCGGCGCCGTCGCCGGGTGCAGCGCCGGCCGATCCGGCAGATCCTTCGGGTACCGAAGTATCACCCAGGGCATCGGGCGGAGCCGTGTCGGGCTGCGCGTCGGCAGGCGGGACATCGGGCTTCGCGTCGGCCGGCGGCGCATCCGGTGCCACATCCGGCGCGGCGTCGGTCCCGGCATCCTTGCCGTCGAGGCAGATGCCCGCCGAGCAGGTGCCCTGCAGACAGGGGGTGTTGTCGAGCTCGGTGCAGGTGCCGTTGGCGGAAGCCCCGACGAGGGTGCTGCAGCCGAGGCAGTCGGTGGCGACGTTGCCGCCGCAGGCCTTGTCGCAGCAGACCCAGTCGGTGCAGAAGCCGGAGAGGCACTGCTTGGCCTCGGAGCAGGCGCCGCCCAGATCGAGGCGAGCCTTGCACATGTTGCCCTCGCAGTAGTTGCCCGACTTGCAGTCCGCATCGACGGTGCAGGTCGTGCTGCAGTAGTTGGCGTCGGCGCACAGGTACGGAGCACAGGGAATCGCGGCGGGCTCGCAGGTGCCGTTCACCGTGCACTGGTCACCGTTTTGGATCCCTCCCACACAGGTCGTCGTGCCACACGCGAGACCCACCTTCGACTGTCCGCAGACGCCGTCGGGCCCCGAGTCCTTGTTCGCCTCGCGGCAGGACTGGCACTGGCCGTTGCAGGCCGAGTCGCAGCACACGCTCTCCACGCAGGAGCCGCTTGCGCAGTCGAAGTTGCTGCCGCAGGGCGCGCCGTTGCCGCCCGGCGCCACGCACGCACCGAGGATGCACGTGCCGCCGGTCTGGCAGTCCGCGGCCGTCGTGCACGTGGCGAGACACCCCGTACCCACGCACAGGTAGGGAAGACAACTGCTCTCGCCGTTGGGCAGGCACTCTCCCGCCGTGTCACATGTGTAGGCGTTCTGCTGGTTCTCGCCGTCCACGCACGACGACGGCTGGCACTGCAGGCCTCCCTGCGTCGCGCACGCGCCGTTGCCATCGCAGGTCCCGAGCGTCTGGCAGGTTCCGTCGCCGAGCTGCTCGCACTCGCTTTCGGGGTCGGTGGCGGTGGCGATCGGCTCGCAGGCGCCGTCTTGCCCCAGTCCCTTGAGCGCCAGCGTGCAGGCCATGCAGGTGCCCAAGCAGGCGGTGTCGCAGCACACGCCGTCGACACAGAAGCCTGAGGTGCACTCGTTGGCGCCCGTGCATGCCTGGCCGTTCTTCTGCAGCTCGAACAGCTCGCACGTGCTCAGCGTGCCGGCCGTGCCCTGTCCGCCGGTGACCATCACCTTTCCGGTGTTGAGCGTGACCGCGCGGTGGTGGATGCGGCCCGTCTTCATGTCGCCGCCGAGATCCCAGAGCGGCCCGCTCGGGTCGAAGATCTCCGCGCTCTGCTGGTAGCCCGCGGGAGGCTGACTGGGAGGGAGGTGTCCTCCGGCGATGACGACGCGACCGTTGATGAGCTTGGACGCCGTGTGATAGCGCCGCGGCGTCGCCATGTCCGGCACGTCGATCCACTGCGCGGCGTCGTTGTCCCAAAGCTGAGCGGTCCTGACCACCTGCGACCCGTCGCCGCCAGCCACCAACACCCTGCCGTTGTCCAGCATCGTCGCGGTGTGGCTCGACCGCGCGCTCGACATCGCAGGCGTCAACGTCCAGCTCTCGGAGGTCCTGAAGTACCGCTCGGCGGAGTTGACTGGCGTCGATGCGCTTTCGCCGCCCGTCACCAGCACGCGCCCGTCGTCGAGCAGCGTGGCCGTGTGCTTGGCCCGCGCAACCTGCATGCTCTGGGTCGTCAACCACGCGTTGGTCACGGGGTTGAACAGCTCCGCCGACGGGATCGCCGCGCCCGCCTCTCCGCCTGCGGCGAGTACCTCGCCGGTGGGCAGCACGGTCATGGTGTGGAACGAGCGCGCGGTGTTCATCGTGCCGAGGTCCGACCAGCTGCCTGCGCCGGGATCGAAGGCTTCGACGGAGGCGAGAGTGCTTGCCACGGAGTTGATGCCGCCGCCCACCATGACGAGGCCGGTGCTGGTCGCGCATGCGGCCATCTTGGTGCGGCCGGACTTCATCTTGCCGGTGCTGGCGAAGACGCCGCTTGCGGGGTTATAGAGCTCCGCGCTCTGGTGGATGGTGGAGTTGTCCATCTGGCCGCCAGCGACCAGCACGCGTCCGTCGTTGAGCAGGGACGCGATGTGATACCAGCGCTTGACGGTCATCGAACCCGTGGTGGTCCAGGCGGGGTCGACGAGGGCAGGGTAGGCGGGGTCGGGCAACGCTTCGGCGTGGCCCCAGCCGACGATCACGGTGCAGGAGGAGGCGCCGGGTTTGACGACCGGACGTCCCCACGGCGCGCGCGGGTCACCGTCGTAGTTGCAGCCTTCGACCCGGATCCGCGCGTCGTGACGCTTGCCGTCGGCTCCCACCACGATCGGAGGGGCGACACGCAGGTAGGGATTGCCTGAGTCGTCGAGGAACTCGAGCGAATTGCTGACGAGACGCAGGCCCGCCACGCCCTTCGCGAGGTCCACGCGATAGCGCAGGCGCGGGATCGCAGGGGCTTCGTCGAACAGCACCCAGTCCTCGGTGCCCTCGGGGTGGGCACGGTGCAGGACATGGGCGCGCCCCGACGATCGATCGGCGCTGCCGATGGCGTTGCGGAACACGACGAAACCGTCGACGATCTCGGCCGCGGATCCGGTGGCGCCTTCGAGGGCAGCGAGGATGGTGGTGCCGGAGGCGATGTCCGTGACGCGGAAGGGGGAGGCGATCGTGGTCGGGAGCGTGACATGGGCACGCCGTCCGGTGGTCTTGTGGGTGACCGGGCCGAAGTCCGGGGAGATGCCGCCGCCGAAGGGGTCGAAGCGCAGGGCGCCGCCCGAAGTGAGCAGGGGCAGGGTCAGGGTCGAACGCTCGTCGGCCGACGGGGTGGTGGAGGTGTAGGCCTTCTGGACGCGCGCGACGAGGGCGCGGGTATCGGACTCCGGGGTGACGGGGCCGGAGGAATCCGACGGGTGGCTGCAGGCTCCGACGGATGCAAGAAAGGGCAGGGTTGCGGCTGCAGCCGCGCCGAGGGTAACGGCCATGCGCTTCATGCCGGGCACTCCTTTGCTGCTCGAAAGTATCGCGGAAGCCATCGAAAAGTTAAGTATATCAGAACCCCATGAACGCACCCGCCTTCGATTGGGCAGAAGAGCTTCCCGCGGCGGTCACGGTATGTGACGCCCAGGGGATCATCGTTTCCATGAATGCAGCGGCGCGGGCGGTATTTGCCGCAGACGGGGGCGGGGCGCTGATCGGGCAGAGCCTGTACGGATGCCACCCGGCGCAGGCCAACGCGCAGATCGCGGAGATGCTGGCCCGGGGGGGGTCGAACCACTACACGATCCAGAAGCGGGGGCGACGCAAGATCATCCACCAGATGCCGTGGTATCGAGGCGGCATCGTGGCGGGGCTGGTGGAGATTTCGGTGCCGATTCCGCAGGAGATGGCGCACTTCGATCGGGACACGAAGTAATCGGTCGCGAGGGGCTCAGTCCCCGTGGCTCAAGGCCTTCTCGGTCTTCGCGTCGAATACGTGGACCGCCGCCGCAGGCACGCGCAGCCCCAGCTTCTGCCCTTCCGACAGACGCCGCGCAACCGGCGCGTCGAAGCGAGCGATCACCTTCTCGCCCGCGACCTGGAAGTGCACGTTCGCATCCCAACCCAAGGGCTCGATCGCATCGACCGTGGCCTGCACCGTCCCTTCCGCCTCGGTCGGCGCCGTCGCCGATGCCCCCTCCGTACCGAGCTCGTCGAGGGCCGCGACGAGATCATGGGGGCGCAAGCCGACGATGACCTTGCTGTGCTCGCGGGCAGAAGGGGGGCAGGGGAGGTTCACGGCCTCGGAGCGGATGCGTGCGCCGTCGACCTCGCACTTGACGAGGTTCATGGGGGGGCTTCCGAGGAAGGTGGCGACGAAGGTGTTGGCGGGGCGGTCGTAGAGCTCGGCGGGGCTGCCGACCTGCATGATTTCGCCGGCGCGGAGGACCACGAGCTTGTCGGCGAGGGTCATGGCCTCGACCTGGTCGTGGGTGACGTAGATCATCGTGGCATCGAGGCGCGTGTGCACACGCTTGATCTCCACCCGGGTCTGCGTGCGCAGCGCGGCGTCGAGGTTCGACAGCGGCTCGTCGAGCAGGAACACATCGGCCTCGCGCACCAGCGCGCGACCCATGGCCACCCGCTGGCGCTGGCCGCCGGACAGCTGGCGCGGATACCTCGCAAGCAGGCCGTCGATGCCGAGCATCGCCGCGACCTCCTTGACCCGCGTGTCGATCTTCGCCTCGTCCTCGCCGCGCAGACGCAGCGCGAACGCGAGGTTCGAGCGGACGTTCATGTGCGGGTACAGGGCGTAGGACTGGAAGACCATGGCGATGTTGCGGTCGCGAGGCTCGAGGGTCTCGACGCGCCGGTCTCCGATCCAGATTTTGCCGCTGTCCGGGGTTTCGAGGCCGGCGAGGGTACGCAGGAGGGTGGACTTCCCGCATCCCGACGGTCCCACGAGCACGACGAGCTCGCCGTCGGCGATCTCGAGGGAGATCCCCTTGAGGATCAGGTTCCGGTCGAGGGACTTCTTGATGTCGACGATTCTGACGCTCGCCACGGCAGCGTTCTCCTCAGGGGACCAGGATGCGGGCCTCGCGAGGCCCGAGGTTGATCGTGAGCGTTCCGTCGGGGGCCACGAGCGTGTCGCCGTTCGGGGTCATGCCGAGCACGTCGCGCAGCGCAGTGCCGCCGGCGAATCCGGTCAGCAGAGGCGCGACGGCGGCGCCGTCCGCGTCGTCGGGCTTGTTGCCGATGGTGTCCTTGAACTGATCGTCGCTGGTGTTGATCACCACGAGCACGCGCTGGTTGTCCGAGATGCGTTCGAAGGCGAGGATGCCGGCGCCGGCGCGGTCCACGAGCTTGATTTCGAGGCTGCCGCGACGCAGGGCCTCGTGGCTCTTGCGCAGGCCGGTGAGCTTCTGCATGAAGCGGAAGGTCTCGCCGTGGGTGGCGAAGTTGGTGGCCCACAGGTCCTCGCGGTTCGCCGGGTCGTTGCCTCCGGAGAAGTCCTGCTCGGTGCCGTAGTAGACGCAGGGGATGCCGTCTTCGGTGAACAGGAAGGTGAGCGCGGAGTACAGAGCGGGTTTGCTCGGCTTCTCGTACATGAACCGCGAGACGTCGTGGTTGTCCAGGAAGTTGACCAGGATCTGCGTCGGCGGCAGCCCCGCGCCGTCGACCTGCGCCTCGTTGCCGTAGTTGACTTGCCGCTCCTTGAACAGCGCCGCCACCTCCGAGGTCGGTGAGCCGTGCTTGAAGACGCCGTCGAAGACGCGGTACTTCTGCGAGAAGTAGAAGGCGCTGTCGAGCTCCCCCGGGCGCGTGTAGCTGCCGATCATCGGGTCGAAGCCGGTGAAGGCCTCACCGAACATCAGGAAGCGCTCCTTGCCGAGGGACTTGACGTACTGGCGGATGCGCGGGGCGAAGTCCTGCCAGAAGCCGTGATCGACGTGCTTGATCGTGTCGATGCGGAAGCCGTCGAAGTCCACGAGCTTGATCCAGCGGCGGAAGACGTACTGCATGGCGTCGCGGACCTTCGGGTTCTCCGTGGCGAGGTCCTTGAGGCCGCCGGGGAAGTCCCCGTTCGGAACCTGGTTGCACACCACGTCCCGCACCTCGTTGTCCGTGCAGTAGCTGGGGATCGGAAGCCCCTCCAGCTTGTAGTAGCAGCAGGCGTCGTTGCCCCAGTTCCATACCCGCCCCCGCAGGTGATAGGCCTCCCGGCGCAGGAACAGCCCGGGATCCGGACACCCCTCGCACTCCGGCGCCATGTGGTTGCTGTTGCCGTCCTGGAAGAAGAAGATAGGCGCCGGCCCCGCTTCGCCCAGGGAGGTGCGCGACTTGACGTAGGGCTCCTCGTAGTCCGGGTCGTACTCCATGCGATGCTCGAGCGGAGATTCGGACTGGCCGCCGCCCCACACCGCCTCGTCGGGGACTCCGTTGCCGTTGATGTCGTAGAAGAAGACCTGCCCGACGTGGTTGGTCACGATGTCGAGCACGACCTTCATGTTCCGGTCGTGGGCCGCACGCACCATCGAGCGCAGCGATGCCATGTCCCCGAAGTGGGGGTTGAGCCCGGTGAAGTCCTGCGTCCAGTAGCCGTGGTAGCCGTCGATGGTCGCGTCCTGATCCACGTTCTTGACGATCGGCGAGATCCAGATCGTCGTCATGCCCAGGCTCTGGATGTAGTCGAGCTTGTCCTCGAGCCCCTTCCAGTCGCCGCCGTGATAGCGGGCCGGCGAGTGGGGGACCACCCCCCAGTCGTTGGAGGTGTCGCCGTTGGCGAACCGATCGACCAGGACCTGGTAGATCATCTCGTCGCGCCAGTCCTGGACGTAGGTGCGGTGCTCCTCTTCCTTCTCGAGGTCGTCGAGGCTGAAGCAGGCGCCCACGGGCAGGCTCACGGCGATCAAGAGGGCGAGCGATGCATTGCGGAACCACCAGGAGCTCATGCGCTTCCTCCACGGACGGTGATGCTGAAGACCTCGCCTGTGGACGAGGGGACCGCGACGGGCACCCCGTGTTCGGCGAGCTCGGACAAGGAGACTTCGACGCGGCTGCCGAAGGACCCGAGGGGGTCGAAGACGGCCGATCCCGCGTCGGGCCAGCCCGCCGCGCGTTGCGCTTCGGGAGGGATTCTGACGCGGGTTTCGAATGATTCGGAAGACGAAAGGTTGACGATGGCGAGGGAGGCCTTGCCGGGGAGATGGCGCAGCACGCTCCACATCCACTGGCCATGATGGCCGTAGGAGGGCTCGTTGCGGTTGGCGTGGTTCAGGCCCCAGCGACGTCCGGTGGCGAACTCCTCGCGCGAGGCGATGCGCAGCAGCTCGGCGTAGCTCTTGCGACATTGCCGCTCGGCCCAGCTCGAGCCCCCACCGTCCCACGCTCCGCCGTTGGACCAGGCCTGCAGCCGCGGCAGCGACCAGTAGTCGAAAATCGTCGTGCGCCCGTCGAGCCCCGAATACCCCTCGGCGTCGCCTCCGGGCTCGCCGCTCTCCTGCCCCGCGTACAGCAGGATCGGCCCGCAGCCCGCGAGCCACAACGCCTGCGAGACCGCAATCCCGGCGCGCGCAGAGCCGAAGCCCGACTGCCGTGGCTCTACCCCCTGCACGATCGGCGAAGCCGCCCTGCGCTCGTCGTGGTTCTCCGTGTACCGCAGCAACCGCCCCTCGAGCTGACCCTCGTCGAGCAGGATGTCGAGATCGTTGGCCCACCCCACGCCCTGCGAAATCCGCTTGGCCGTGCGGAACGCCGGCTCGTCGTACACCGCGTCGAACCCCGCTTCCACCAACGCCGCCTTCGAATACCCGGGGACCGCATCCCAGTTGTCGAACGCCTCCGCCAGGAAGGTCACCCGCGCGTCGCGTCCCCGCGCCCGCCCAATGGCGAACGTCCAGAACTCCACCGGGATCCAGTGCGCGAAGTCGCAACGGAACCCGTCGACCCCCATCCCCTGCCAATAGGCGATGATCTCGTCGAGCTTCCACCACGACGGCGGGATCGGGTCGAACCGCTTCTCGGTGGTGACGAAGTCGTAGCCGAAGTTGAGCTTGACGGTGTCGTACCAGTCGTCCGGGCCGAGGCGCGCCAACGTCTGGTTGTTGCCCGACACCCGCGGCACCCGCCCGTCTACGCCGTCCTCCCCAGGCCATCCCCCCGCAGCCCCCGACCCCGCGGGCGGCTCGATCCACAGCGCCTGCCCTTCCGGCTCCACAAGATGGAAGAAGTCGTTGCGCGGCGAGAAGAACGCGCTGCGGTCGTCGTCGAGCCCGAAGTCCAGCTTCGGCCGGATCACCGAGTGATAGGCACGCGCCACGTGGTTGGGCACCAGATCGATCAGCACCTTCATCGAGTGCGCGTGGATCCGATCGACGAGGCGACGGAACTCGGCCAGGCGGTCGGCCGGGTTCACCGCGTAGTCGGGGCAGACGTCGAAGTAGTCCTTGATGGCGTAGTAGCTGCCGGCCACCCCCTTGACCACGCGCGCGTGGTCGGCAGGCAGGCCCGGGTGCGCGGTCAGGGTCGCCTGGCGCAGCGCCCCGAGCAGCCAGATGTGCGTGACGCCGAGCGAACGGATCGCCTCGAGGCACGCGTCACCGAGGTCTTCGAATCGCCCCGAGCCGTTCTGCGCAAGGGTCCCCCGCGGCACCCGCTTGCGGGTCCCGTTGGTGAACAGCCTCACCGGTATCTCGTAGACGATCGCGCGCATCATGCTTTGCTCACGGGTACGAGCTGGAGTTGAACCACCACTCGGCACCGATGCCGAAGTAGTGCTCCACCTTGCGCTGCGAGCGCGGATCGTCTTCGGCGTACAGCGCTCGCGTGGCCTCGTTGCGCATGGACGCGGTGTACAGGGCGAACAGCATGGGGCGACGGTACGAGCCCCAGCCGTGGGGCGTGATGAAGGGCATGGCGGAGAGGCGCAACACCTGCGGGATCTGGTGCTTGCCCCAGTCGTCGAGGACGTTGGCGTTGCGGAACTGGTAGCTCCCCTCCAACGCCACGCCTGTGTGCTTGCTGGTGTAGGCGATGGGGCGCAGCGACAGGATGCCTTCCCAGAAGCGATAGAAGGAGTACTTCGCCTCGGAGGCGTCTTCGAACCGACGCGCGTAGGCGCCCCACATCAAGGCGAAGCGATCGAGCTGCACGTTGCCGCCGGTGGCGATGAGCAGCTCGTTGGCGCCGGAGGCACGACGCTCCGGGTTGAGGCCGAAGGGGACCGACAGGTCTCCGTAGGCCGCGATGCCTCGCGCGTAGCGCACGAACAGGTGCGCGAAACCGTCGCGATCCCCGAAGCCGTACGGCGTAGCCTGCGCTCCGATCACGAACCCGTTGTCCGCGGGAAGGTAGGTCGAAGGCTGCACGATCGTGGTGGAGCTCTCCGCGATGCCCGAAGGCAGGACGTGTCCCTCGCCGTGCAGGGCGATCTTGAAGCCCTTGGGAGCGCGGTTGTTCGGGAAGAACTGGGTGATCTTCCCGGAGACGATCGTGCGTGGGCGATCGAGCGTGCTGATGGAGGTGCCTCCGACGCCGATCGGATTCGGCAGGGCCTTCTCCTGGTATTGGAACTTGCCGTTGACCAGGCGATTGGTCCCGACGTGGAGCTGCACGCGCGTGGAATCGGTGGCGTCGAGGATCGCCCCGCCCCCCACGGTGTTCAGGTTGTCGAGGGGCCAGAAGTCGAGCAGGTAGATGTCGTCGCCGCGGTACATCCGCGAGCCCGCCCACACCGTGAGCCCGGGCAGCCCGAGCCCGCGGACGTCGACGAACAGGTTGCGCATCGCGAGCTGGGTTTCGAACTTGCCGGTGTAGTGGAAGGGGTCGCCCGCGAGCGCCAGCGTGCTGACCACCCGCACGCGCATGCCGCTGTCGGTGTACTGCGTGTTGCGCAGCTCGAGCTCGGCGTAGGGGCCGAGATCGAGACGGCTTCCGTTGCGCACGACGTTGCCCCACTGGGGGCCGCCGCCTCGCAGATCGGTCGCGGCGCGCACGCGGCCGTAGGAGCCGAAGTGGAACCCCTCGGCCTCCTCGCCCTCGGGCACCTTGCTCTTGGCGGGCGCGGGTTGCGGGGTCGTGGCCGCAGACGGGGCGGGGGACGGCGCGGGTGCAGCGGTCTCCTTCTTTGCAGGGGGGGGCGCTGGCTCTTTGTCGGGGGCATCGACCGCGGGCGTCTGGGTTGGCGCCTCCGTGGTCGCGGCCGGCTGCGCCGGCGCAGCCTCGCCTTCCTTCGGCGGGTCCTGCGCGCTCGCAGTTCCCGCCGCCATCGCCACGACCCACACGAGTCCCGCACACGCAGCGCGCAGCGGGGGCATGTTGCATCCACGCATGGGCGCGGATGGTACGCACAGTCCGCGCTGAGGTCACGAGGGTTTTGGCTATTTCTGCCCGGCAGCGCCCGAATGCTTCGCAGCACGATCGTGCCGTCGGCTCGGTTGGCTCCGCCGCCCCCCTGCTCAGTTCAGTGCGCCCGCAGGTGCCTGGCCGCGATCACCGCGTTGTGTACCCGCTGCGCCAGGCTCTCCGGCGTGTCGGTGAGCTGGACCTCCACCATCTGCGCCCCGATGCTCACCGCCAGGTCCATGATCTCGGTGCGGGTCATGTAGGGATCGAACTCGATCACGACGACCAGCGGCCGATTGGCCGCGGCCATGGTGAGCATCGTCCCGCGGGTCGCGACCACGGGGCGAATGCCCAGCTGCATCGCGGTCCCGACGCACGCTGCGCGCAGCGCCGGAGACTCCGCCACCATCATGAGGCACTCGTCATTCGCGTAGAACGGTGTCGGCACGCTTCCGCGCGGCTCGTCGTCCCGGTGATCCTCGGGGCTCATCGTGCCGACCACGTTACCACAGGTGACCGCCGTGTACCTCATGGGTGCCGTGCGCATCCAACGAGGCGCTCCCCTCCAGGGGACTGCCCGCGCGCGCCACGACCATCGCACACACTCCCCGCGCTCCCGCCTCGAGCAACACGCTCCGACACGCCTGCACCGTCGCTCCCGTCGTGCTCACATCGTCGATCAGCAGCACGCGCCGCCCCCGCACCGCCTGCGGACGCCGTACCGCCAGCGCCCCGCGCACGTTCGCAAGCCGCTCCTCGCGCCCCAACGAAGCCTGCTTGACCCCCTCCGCCCGCCAGAGCGCGAGGGGTTCGAGACGCCGCCCCAGGCGGGTGGCGATGGGGCGGGCGATCAGCGCGGCCTGGTTGTAGCCCCGTTCGACCAGGCGGCAGTAGGGCACGGGGACGGGGACGACGAGGTCGATGTCGCAGGGGGGCAACGCCGCGGCGACGACCTGGCCGATCGACTCTCCCAGGTCGGGCCTGGCTCCGTACTTCAGCCTTCGGAGTGCCTGCGCGAGCGCTCCGCCGAACTGCGCGTACGCCCAAGGGTCATCGGGGCCTCGCCAGCGCTCCACCGTGTCCGCGCAGCAGCGACAGAGCAACGAGCGCGTGCGCAGCTTCTCGTCGCAGGCTGCGCAGCGCAAGGGAGCGACCAGATCGCCGAGGGCGGCGCGGGCGAAGTCGAGCAGGCGGGCGGGCATGGCCCCCCATCGGCCGCAGGCGGCTTCCGGTTGCGTTCATACTTCCCGGAACAACCGAATAGGCGTCCGCCCCGCTTGCTGTACAATGCCCCCCCGATGCGCCGTCTCCTGCTCGCCCTGCCTGCCCTCGCGGCCCTCACCGGCGCCGGCTGCCACAAGAAACCTCCGCGCGTCGTCCCCGATGTCGTCGCTCCCGCGATCGACGTCCCCGCATCCGCGCGCCGTGCCTTGTCGCTCACCGTCTACGCCGGTCACGGCCAGGGTTATGCTTTCGTCCGCGAGGACCGGGCCGTCCGGATCCACGCCGGGCGCTTTCACCTGCGAGCCCTGGAGGTGGCGAGCACGATCGTCCCGGAGACCACGCGCTTCGAGCTCATCTCCCTCGACGAGGACGATCAGCCGCGCAAGGCCGCCGAGCTGTACGAGCAGCGTTATCTGTACGACCGGCTGTCGCCGAGCCGGCTGCTGGAGAAGTCCGAGGGCCAGCGCATCACGGCCACATGGTGGGCCGGAGGTAGATCGGGTCACGAACAATCCATGTCCGGCGTGCTCCTCACGCGCGGCGCCGAGGCGGTCGTCCGCCTCGACTCGGGCGACATCGTGCCCGTACCTCCCGGCAGCCGCATCTCCTTCCCGGGCATTCCCCAAGGTCTCGTGGAGAAGCCGACCCTCGGGTGGAGCGTGGGCTCCTACGAGCCGGCCGATGCCCTGCTGCGCCTGACCTACCGGGCCAACGGCTTCCGTTGGCAGGCCGACTACGTCGTTGCGATCGACCGCGTCGGAGCCCGAGCCGACGTCGAGGGATGGATCACCGTGACCAACCCCGGCGACACCGCTTTTGACAACGCCACGCTTCAGCTTGCGGCTGGCGAGATCCACGAGGCCCCGCCGCCTCCCGCGGTGATCATGCTGGCGGACGCGGTCGCGGAGATGCCCGCGCCCGAGCCCGCCCCGCACGCGACCGAGGAGCGCCTCGGCGAGGTGCACCTCTACACGATCTCGCACCCGACCGACCTGCCGGCGCGCTCCACCAAGCAGGTGCGCTTCGTCGCGGCTCGCGACGTCCCCCTGCGCCTCGAGGCCAGGTCCGAACCTCCGCTTGCTTCGGGTGCCTATCCATCCGAGCTCGTCGCCGTGCTGGAGCACGGACACCAGGGTCCCCTGGCCGTGCCCCTGCCCAAGGGCACCGCGCGCGTCAGCGCCTTGTCCTCCGCAGCCGTCCCCGTGCTGGTCGGCGAGGACGCCACCGACCACACCCCCGCCGGCGAACCCTGGAAGGTCAGGGTGGGCTCCGACGCTGATCAGCTCACGCGCGTGGTGGTCAAGGAGGATCGGCGCACGGGCCGCGATCGAGATGGCGCCGGCATCTGGCACACCGTCGTCTCCTACGAGCTGCGCAACGCGTCCACGGCCCCCAGGCACCGACGCGTGCTCGTCACGCCCGGGCGCGGACGCATCGAGCGGATCTCCAAGGCCGAAGGGCTGCGGTCCGACGGCCCTGCGCGCGCGATTCTCGAGCTCGATCTGCCTGCAGGCGCATCGCGCACGATCGAGGTGGCGATGGATCGCGTGGACCCCTACGACCGGGGCACATCGTACCCGGACGTGCCGGAGCCAGAGGTGGAGGAGCTGCCATGAGGCGACCGCTTGCCTGCGGGGTGATCGTCGCGGCGTTGGCGATCCTGGCGCCCCGGGCCGACGCCCAGGTCGCTGCGCGCGCACCGGCCCAGCCTTCCGGGGCCACCGCGACCGCGGCGGATCGAAGCTCGGTGGCGGTCACGATCTACAACGACGGCTTCGCCCTGGTGCGCGACCAGCGCAAGGTCGAGGTCAAACGCGGGCGCTTCGCGCTGCAGTTCGAGGACGTGTCGCCGTCGATCCAGCCCGCCTCGGTGTCGCTCACGCTCGGGCCCCGGGCGGGGATGGCCGCGATGATCGGCGCGCTCTACACGCCCGCCCATCTCGCCCGCCACGGGCTCGATCTGGAGCTGAGCCGCGGCGGCGCCTTCGGGACCCTGCCCGAGGCCGCCTCCGGGACC
>JAKLDZ010000140.1 GCA_022703255.1 Myxococcota bacterium
CTTCGCGCAGGACGACGGCGCGGACGGCCAACGAGCGAGCGCACCGCCCGCCCAGACGTCCGCGCGTGCCGACCGATCGGGCGACCGCGAGTCGGTGTTCTCGTTTCCTCCACCGACGATCCCGTCGGTCGCGCCGATGGCAATCGAGACGGCTGCGGTGGTCGTGCCGCGCCCGCGGGTGAAGGCGAGGTACGTGGTTCTCGCGACCCTCGCGATGGGGGTGGGAGCGGGCTTGCTGTTCGCGGCGTGGGGCTCCATCACGGCGCCCAACACGGCGAGCTGGGGGGCGGGATGGAAGCTCGCAACCGCTGCACCGCAGGCAGCCCTGGCGGCAGCGCCCGCTCCAACACCCCCGTCCCGCACCATCGATCTCGAGCCGGTCGAGATCTTCGCCGCTGCCCCGCCCAGGGAGGAGCCCGTTGCTGTGGCGGTTCCCCTGCGGGCCGCGAAGCAGGTCGTGCGCGACGCCCCTGCCGCACCCCGTGCTTCGGTGCGTGCCGCCGCCATCGCCGCGCTCGACAGCGTCCTGCAGGCCGCGAAGTCCTCCTGCCGCGAAGAAGGCATGGCCCCGGTCTCCGCCACGGTGTCCGCCTCCTTCGATCTCGAGGGTCGCGTCGCGAACGTCGAGGTTGCCGTCCCCGGCGCTGCCAGCGACGTCGGCGGGTGTCTCGCGGTTGCCGCGCGCAAGGCGCGCATCGATCCGTACGAGGGATCGCCTCAGACAGTCTCCCGCTCGATCCTGGTCCGGTGAACGGTCCGTCGCTTCCGACGCGCGCTTGTCCGCCGTGGGCTACCCCGTGTTACGATAGGCCGGTCCGTCTTCCCGGAGTTGCCCATGAGTGCCAACGCGCTCCGCGAAATGCTGCGTGAAGCCCTGTGCGATACCGCCGATGAGGGCCTCGCTCTGCTCGAAGAGGTCCGCAAGACCCCCGGCGCGGCGACCGCTTCCGCCTGGGCCGCGATCCTCGACGATGCCTCGTTGTGCGGCGCGTTCGTCGACGCGATCCGTCGCTCCGGCGCGCTCTTCAGATCCATCTCCCCGCGTGCCCGCCTGATCGTCGAGGACCTCGTCGATGCCCTCGGTCGGCATCGCTTCGCGCCCGCCGCGGAGCTTCTCGAGCAACTCTGGAACGGTGCCCTGGTGCATGCCGAGGTCCGCGTGCGCGTGGGCCACGCGCTGCTCGATGCCGGTGATGCACGCTCGCTTGGGGTGCTTTCGGGCAGGCTCGGGCAGGAGTCCGGCGCTGCGCTGACGCTCGCGTTGCTGGGAGCGTTCTCCCTCGATCCTGCCCACGCCCACGACCTGATCGCGCCGCTGCTTGCGCGCACTGGCGATCACGCCGAGGAGCTGCGCGAGGCCGTGCTCCGTGTGCTCATGAACGACGTGCTCGACGGCCAGAGGCCAGGGGCGAAGCCGCGCGGGTGGTTCGCTGCCGATCCGCGTTGGCTGGACCTGTGCGTTCGGTGGGCAGCGGAGCCGCAAGCCCCCGATGCGGCCCGCGAGATCGCCGGGTGGCTGCGCGACAACGCCTGAGCCGATCGGAGCTTCAAGCGCTCGGCGCCGTCGACGAGACCTCCGCGGGGTCGAACAGCGGAAGCGCCCGACGGATCGCGGAGAGCGTGCCGACCAGGTACACGAGATCTCCCCGCTCGAAGGGCTGGCTCGGATCCGGATCCTCGAGGAGCTCGTCGCCCCGGCGCACCCCCACCACCAGCGCACCGGTCCGGCTGCGAAGGCGCATCCCCACCGCGGAGACCCCCTCCGCTTCGCTCCGCTCCCGCACCAACGCGATCTCGATCTTCATCTCGTCGAGCCCGCGCACATCGGGCAGCACCGATCGCGGGAGAGTCAGCCTCCGCTCCGTGGTCTGGGTCTCGGCGCGCATGGCTTCGATGCGCTCGTCGATCATGTTCCGCGGTGTTTCGAGCCATCGCAGCATTCGTGCGACGACTTCGACGGACCCTTCGACCTCTTCGGCCACGACCTCCCGGGCCCCCGCCGCCAGGAGCTTGTCGCGTTCGAGCAGGTAGCGCGTTCGCATCAGGATCGGCACCTCGGGGGCGACCCGTCGCGCGGTGTCCACGATCCGCACGAGCGCCTGCGGATCGTTGATCAGCAGCACCAGCATTCGCGCGCTTGCCAGGTGCGCGTGGCCCAGGGTCTCCTCGCTCGTGGCGTCCCCGTAGTACACCGGAAGCCCCTCCGCCTTGCCCGCTCGCACGTTGTCCGCGTTGAGCTCCATCACCACGAACGGCCGCTTGCAGGCGGCCAGCGTCCGCGCGGCGAACCGGCCCGCCAGGCCGTAGCCCACGATGAGGACGTGATCCTCGAGGCTCGCCCCGGCGGCGTGGACCTCCTCGATGCTTCGTACGCCGATCAATCTCTCGAGCGGCGCGAGAAGACGCTCGCCCGCGGTGATGTGCGGCGCCACCCGCACCAGGATCGGGGTGAAGAACATGCTCACGATGCCGGCCGCGAACAGCGGGCGCACCGCCTCGGCCGAGATGACCCCGTGATCCTGCCCGAGCTTCGCGAGCACGAACCCGAACTCTCCGAACTGCGCGAGCCCTGCACCCGCCAGCCACGCCACCCGCACCGGGAACCTCATGGCCAGCGCAGACCCCGTCGCCAACAGCGCCTTGCCCCCCACGAACCCCGCAATCAGCGCCCCAACGAGCACCGGATGCTCCGCCACCACCCGCACGTCGAACAACATCCCGAGTGAAACGAAAAACAGGCTCACGAATACGTCGCGCAAGGGCAGCATGTCCCCCATCGCGCGGTGCCCGTACTCCGTGTCGGCCACCACCATGCCCCCGAGAAATGCCCCGAGCGCGAGCGATAGCCCCGCAAGAGACGTGAGCCACGCCGTGCCGATGCAGAGCGACAGGATCGCGAGCAGGAACACCTCGCGGCTCCGACTCGCAGCCACCCTCGCCAGCAGCTTCGGCACGATGAACCGGGCCAGCGCCACCGTCACCACCACCACCAGCGCCGCCTTGCCCAGCGCCGTCCCGATCGACAGCGCCACCCCTCCCATCGCTCCGCGGCTGCCAAGCAGCGGCACCACGAGCACCATCGGGACCACGCACAGGTCCTGGAAGATCAGCGTGCCCACGATGAACCGCCCGTGCGGCGCGTCGAGCTCCCCGCGCTCCGACAACGCTCGCAGCACGATCGCCGTGCTCGATAGCGCGATCACGAACCCGTAGAAGATCCCGAGCCGCGTCGATCCACCGAGCGCCACCACGACGCCCGCCGTCACCCCCGTGGTGACCAGCACCTGCAGCGCTCCCCCCATCGCCACCTGACGGAAGATGTTGCGCAATCGCGCCAGGGAGAACTCCAGGCCGATCGTGAACAGCAGCAGCACCACCCCGATCTCGGCGAGCACCTCGATCGAGCTCACCGATCTCACCAGCTTCAAGCCGTACGGCCCCAGCAACGCCCCCGCAGCCAACAGCCCAGCCACCGTCGGAAGCCGCAACCGCGCCAGCAGCATCGTCACCAGCACGGCCAGCGCCGTGATGATCGCGAGCTCGTCGAGAAGCGGCAGGTGTCCCATCGGTCAGCGCAGACCCTAGAGCATCGGGTCGGTCGGATCGAGTGCGATTGTCGTCCGAACTGCGTCCCCGCTCCGGGCAGTGGTGCAGTTTCCTTCTCCCTGATCTAGCCTCCTTCCATGTCGAGACCTCGCTGGCTGCTCGCACCCCTGTCCGCGTCCCTCGCCCTCGCAACCTCCCCTGCCCTCGCGGACAACCTCGTCGCCAACCCAGGCTTCGAGTCGGGCTCGAACGGTTGGTCCGGCGGCTCCGTCGTCCAGTCCTCCCCCCACTCGGGAGCCAACTGCCTCGCCGTCACCGACGACTCCCCCACCCAGAGTGTCGCCGCTTCGTCCGCGCTCATCCCCATCGTGCAGGGACAAGCCTACGCGTTCGAAGCCTGGTTCCGCGCCGCCGCCGAGAACCAGCAGCTCCTGGTGTCCATCGTGCAGTTCGACGCCTCCTCGAGCTGGCTGTCCGGCAAGAACCAGGACTTCGTCGTCACGGCCGGGACGAGCTGGTCCCGCCTGCACATGCTCTTCCAGTCCTTCGACCCGCAAACGAGCAAGGTGCAGATCGTCTTGCGTCCCGCGCCCTGGTCCGAAAAGGGCGAGAAGACCGGCTCCGCGTGGTTCGACGACATCGTGTTCGAGCCCACCGATCCCAAGGGCACGGTCCGCGGGTCGTGGCTCGTCGCCAACGGCGACAACCGCCTCTGGCTCGGATCCACCGACCAGAACGTCTTCCGCGACAAACCTCTCGATGCCGCCGCACCCACCGTCGATTCCATCCAGGTGCACGCCGCTCGCAGCGAGTTCGAAGCCTTCCAGATCGTCGTGCTCCCCGCCAAGGACGATCACCTCGCCTCCGTGACGGTCTCCCAGCTCGACGGCCCGGCCGGTGCGGTACTGCCCGCATCGAACGTCACGACGCGAGAGGTCGCCTACGTGAACATCACGTCCCCTTCCGACCTCGCCGCGGCCAAGGGTCCCGCGCCGGATCCCCTCCCCTTGCTCCAGACTCCGATCCCTCTGAGCGCTGCGAGCCAACAGCCGCTCTGGCTCACGATCCGGATCCCCGATGACGCGACGGCCGGCGACTACGCCGGCACCGTGCGGCTGTCCTTCGACCAGGGGCAACCGATCGACGTGCCCTTGCGCGTGCACGTGTGGGGCTTCTCCGTTCCGAAGGAGCACCACCACCGATCGTCGTTCCAGCTCTCTGCCAGCTTCCTCAACCGGTATCACAACCTCGAGGGCGACTACGCCAAGCAGCGCGAGGCGTTCCGGCTCTATCTCAAGGACTTCTCCGAGCACCGGATCGACCCGGCCGATCCCTTCGTGTACGACGGCTACGACATCCGCTATCCGGGCTGGGAGTGGGGCGACGGCCACATCGTCGAGGATCCCGATGTCGGCGCCTCCAATCACGTGCTCGAGGTCCATGACACGAAAGCCGATGCGTCGGTCGTGGGATCCTCCGACGCTCGGATGATGATCGCCGCGGGGAAGAGCTACCGTATCTCGTGGCGCGCCAAGACCGACGGCGCACACGACTACCTCGTTTCGATCGGCCAGCATGACGCCGACGGCAACTGGATCTCGGGTCACAATATCGACTTCGTCAAGAACGGTGACGGGACCTGGCAGAGCGAGTCGGAGGTGATCCCGTCGAGCATGCTGTTCACTCCGACGGCGACCCGCGTGTCGGTGCGGCTGTACGCGCGCGCGTGGTCCGCGGCCGGGGAGAAGACCGGTCGGACCTGGTTCGACGACATCGTGTTCTCCGAGGAGGGCGCGACCGACAACCTGCAGCCCAACGGATCGCTCGAGCAGGGCGTGCAGGAAGCGGTGCCCGAAACCGACTTCTCCCGCTTCGATCCCGCGGCCGAGATCGCCTTCGGAGAGCTGGGATTCACCGCCTTCCGTCTGGGTGTGCCCGGGTTCGCGTCGATGTCCTATCTCGGCGGCGAGGAGGGTGAGCTGCTGGGGCTCAAGTGGGGAACGCCCGAGTACGAGGCCCTCATCACCAAGACGCTGCTATCGGTCACCAACCACCTCCACGACAAGGGGTGGCTGGAGAAGGCGTACTTCTACCAGCTCGACGAGCCCGACGAGGCATCGTATCCGCTCGTGATCGAGGCTATGTCGCTGCTAAACAAAGCGGATCCGCGATTCCGTCGCCTGCTCACCGAACAGTACGAGCCTGCCCTCGACGGACAAGTGGACATCTGGTCGCCCATCCTCGACCAGTGGGGATACGATTGGGCGAAGGACCGCCAGAGCAAGGGAGAAGAGGTCTGGTGGTACACCTGCACCTATCCGCGGGCTCCCTACGTGACGTACTTCATCGATCACCCCGCCATCGAACGGCGTGTGTCGATGTGGCTCGCCGCGAGGTTCGGCGTGCAGGGAACGCTGTATTGGGGAGTCAACTACTGGTCCAACGACGGCGTCTTCCCCCCGCCCGGGTACCAGGATCCGTGGGAAGACCCGATGAGCTACAACTTCGACCTCGGGGTCCAAGGGACCTGGGGCAACGGCGACGGCCGATTGCTCTATCCGCCGCGGGCGTGGAAGGACGGTGTCGCACGGGTCGAAGGGCCCACCCCCTCTGCGCGTTGGGAGCAACTGCGCGACGGCCTCGAGGACCTGGAGTACTTCTGGCTTCTCGATGCCCTCGCCGATCAGCTCGAAAGCAAGGGACTCGAGCCGCAGTGGGTCGCGGAAGCGCGTGCGCTGATCGCGTTTCCGCAGGAGCTCGCAACCTCGCTCACGCAGTTCACCGACGACCCGGGCGAGCTCGCGGCCTGGCGACTCAAGATGGGTGAGCAGATCGAGAAGATGAGCACGACCGCCGGTCCCATCGAAGACGCCGGAACGGATGGGATGGGGGCCGACAGTGCGGTGGGCGACAGCGCAGGGGCCGATAGCGCCGCCGAAGATGGATCGGCAGGGAGTGCTCCCGGAGCGAGCCCCGACGCGGGCGAGACCGACGGCTGTGGGTGTCGCACGGCGGGCAGCGCGCGCGGAGCGGCGTGGGGCGCAGCGATCGCTGCGTTGGCGTGGCTGGTTGCGCGCCGACGAAGGCAGGCGGGTGGCGGGAGGGCGGGACGATTTTTACCCGGATGATATTGACAGACCAATATCACCCGGGTAAAACAAGCCTCGTGCACAGGCCCCCTTCCCTCGGAGGGATCGTCCCCTGTCACGGAGTCAACCCATGGAACCCACCGATCAGGAAGACAAGACTTGCATGGCATTTGCCGGCACCACGCGGGTGGCGCGCGGTGCGCCGGTGCAGGTCGCGGTCGAGGCTCGCGCGTGGCAGGATGCGCATCCCGATCAGAGCATTCTCTTCTTCGACTGCGACACGGGCCAGCAGCTCGAGTTCGACTTGCGGGGCAGTCCCGACGAGATACGCGCGCGGCTGATTCCGACGGAGGTCTCTCCTGCGCCCGAGAAGAAGCCCGGCCCGGGACGTCCCAAGCTGGGGGTCGTCTGCCAGGAGGTCTGTCTGCTCCCCCGTCATTGGGAGTGGCTCGCCTCGCAGCCGCAGGGTGCCTCCGGCACGCTGCGTCGCCTGGTGGACGACGCGCGCAAGGCCAATGCGGGCAAGGATCGCGCGCGCCGGAGCCAGGAGGCGGCTCACAAGTTCATGTGGGCGATGGCAGGCAATCTTCCCGATTTCGAGGAGGCCTCTCGCGCCTTCTACGCGAAAGACTACCCGGCCATGAAGGCCATGGTGCAGGGCTGGCCCGCCGATGTTCGCGATTCGCTCTGGGAGCTGGTCGAGCGCGCCCGCCTGCACGACGAGCAAGCATGATCGAAGGCGTGCGCCGCCCGCCCTGCCTCAGTAGTCGAGATTCATGTTGGGCAGGTTGAGCTCGATTCCTGCGTTCTTGAGCAGCGTGGTGAATCCCCCCTTGTCCACGGCCTTGATGTAGGCCTCCTCCGGAGTCACCGTCTTGCTGGCCACGTGGTTGAAGAGCGCCTCGTTGAGCATCACCATCCCCGACCCCCGCGCCGTCTGCATGATCGACGGAATCTGATAGATCTTCCCCTCGCGGATCAGGTTCGAGATCGCCGCGTTCACCAGCAGCACCTCCATCGCCGCCACACGCCCCTTGCCGTCCGCTCGCTTGCACAGCGTCTGCGCGATGACCGCCTTGAGCGAGGTCGACAGCATCGCCCGGATCTGCGCCTGGCGATCCGCAGGGAACTGATCGATCACGCGGTCCACCGTGGATGCCGCCGTCGTCGTGTGCAGCGTCCCGAACATCAGATGCCCGGTCTCCGCCGTCTCAATTGCAATCGAGATCGTCTCGAGGTCTCGCATCTCCCCCACGAGCACGATATCCGGATCCTCGCGGAGCGCAGCGCGCAGCGCGTTGGCGAAGGATTTCGTGTGGACGTGGACCTCACGCTGGTTGATCAGGCAGCTCTTCTTCGCATGCACGAACTCGATCGGATCCTCGATCGTGATGATGTGGTCCTTGCGGTGGCGATTCACGAAGTCCACGAGCGCACACAGCGTCGTGGACTTGCCCGAGCCCGTCGGCCCAGTGACCAGCACCAGCCCCTTGCTCAGGAAGCACAGGTCCAGCATCTCCTTCGAGAGACGCAAATCCTCGGCCGTCACTACCTCCACCGGGATCGTCCGGAACACCGCGCCGATACCGAGCCGGTCCTGGAACACGTTGACGCGGAATCGAGCAATGCCCTCGACCTCGTAGGCGAAGTCGGTGTCCCAGATCGCCTCGAACTGCTCGATATTGTGCCGGGGCATGATGGGATACACCAGGCTCCTCACACGCTCCGAGGTCATCATCGCCGCGTCGCTCATCTCGTGGACGTCGCCGTGCAGTCGAAACAACGGCCGGTGCTGCGACGAAAGATGGAGATCCGATGCCCCCATCTGTGCGAGCTTGCGCAGCAGTCGGTCAATGTCGGCAGGACCGCGGCGCGGCTCCGGGGGAGCCGCCGCGACGGGGACCGCAGGCTTGGGTGGCTGCGCGGGAGAGGGAGCCGGTGGCGGCCCGGGAGGCTGGACCGCTGCCGACGCCTGGCCCGGGGGAGCCAATGGCCCCCCGTTGCGCCGCTCCTCGTCCAACGGCGACCCCATATGCCCCCCGCGCCTCTCGGCCCACCCACGTCCGTCGTCCCCAATGTCCTCCACTTCGAGAGACACTTGCCTGGGATCGGGTGCAGCGGCTGGCGCCGGTGGACGCCGCGAGATCCGCGGAGAACCGGGTCTCGGATGCATCGTCTTGCGCGCACCGGGGCGCGCCTCCGTCCCGCAAGTCACCACCGCGCGAACATCCCCCCGGTGCGGCTCGAACGTCACCGAGAACGTCCGCCCTCCGAGCGCATAGGGGAACTGCGCCTTGCCCTTGGCCCGGATGGTCTCGTGGAGCTTGGCGGGCGCAATCCCGCCGATGAGCGCCCCGATCTGATCTCCCGACAGGTTCTGGCGCGCCAGCGACAGATTCCCCTTGGGCGTGATCATCAGGGGCTCCGCCCCCGCCTCGAGCACCAGCTCGCAGCCTGCCTGAAGTCGTTCGATGAGCTTGTCGAGAGCAGCCATGAAGTCTCCACGATCACACTACCAGAACCGACCCGGCAGAGGTGAGCGGATTTCCACGACGTCGGCGCAGGCGATGCCGGGAGCCTGCCCAACACCGCATTGCACATCGAGCTCAGAGCACGCCGCACGCGGGCTCCCTCGTGCCACCGAACCACGACTCCATTCTGGCCTGTCCCAAGATTCCTCCGGTTGCCCCCAATGCCCCGCACGTCGGTGCGGGGCACGCTCATCGTGGCCTTTCCCCCGAAGTTGGCGTATCCCCGTGACATCAGACCATGCTCAGCCCCGTAGATGGCTCCCGTCGCGTCCGTCTCCTGGTCATCGAGGACGATGCCGGGCTCGCTGACGTGCTGCTCCGGGGGTTCGACGAGGAGGGGTTCGACGTCGCGCGCTGCTCCGACGGGCGCGCCGGCCTCGACGCGCTGCGCTCCGGGGCTCACGACGTCGCGATCCTGGATCTGTCGCTTCCCGATCTCGACGGCGTGGAGGTCTGCCGCTCCGCGCGCGCCGAGGGAGTCACGGTGCCGATCATCATGCTGACCGCGCGGGACTCCGTGGGCAGCAGGGTCTCCGGGCTCGAAGCGGGTGCCGACGACTACGTCCCCAAGCCCTTCGTGTTCGAGGAGCTGCTCGCACGCACCCATGCGCAACTGCGCCGCGCCTACAACTACGGCGGCCAGGTGCTCGCCCTCGCGGACCTCGAGCTCGACCTGCGGGCACGCTCCGCTCGCCGTGCCGGAGTGCGGATCGACCTCACAGCCAAGGAGTTCGCGCTCCTCGAGTACTTCATGCGACGCCAGGGACAGGTGATCGCCGAGAAGGAGATCCTGCGCGCCGTCTGGTCCACTCACTTCGATCCCGGCACCAACGTCGTGCGCGTCTATGTCCACCACCTGCGCAGCAAGGTGGATCACGGACACGCGATCAAGCTGCTGCACACCGTGCGCGGCCGTGGATTCACCCTGCGCGTCTCGGAGGAACCACCCTAGTGTCCCTGCGATGGAAGCTCACGCTCTGGTACGTCGCCACGGTGACGTTGATCCTCTCCGCTTTCGTCGGAGTCGATGTCTACGGCCAGTCGCGCAAGCTCGGGGCCGGCGCGGAGCTGTCCTCGCAGGCCGCGGGAGACGACATCGTGCGCGAGGTGCTCCTGGAGCACGGCCTGCTCGCCGTCGTCACGGTCTTCTGCGTGGCCCTGGTCGGACACTTCGTCATCGGACGCGCCCTGCGCCCGGTCCAGGAGATGGTCTCCGCGGCGAAGGCCATCACCGCCGAGGACCTGTCGCGTCGCATCCGAGTCGGCAGCCACGACGAGATCGGCGAGCTGGGCGACACGCTCAACCAGATGATCGCCAGGCTCGAACGCTCGTTCCTGCACATGAACCACTTCGCCACCGTCGTGGCCCATGAGCTCAATACACCGCTCGCAACCCTCAAGGGCGAGCTCGAGCTGTTCCGACGGCGCGAACGGACTGCCGAGGAGTACCACGCCCTCGTCCCACGACTCCACACCCAGATCGAACGTCTCTCCGGACTCATCGACAACCTCCTGCTGCTCTCTCGCATGGAGTCGCAAGGCGACGCGCTTCCGTTCTGCGACGTGCCCCTGGATCAGCTCGTGCTCGAGGCCTACGAAGACTACGAGCTGCCTGCCGCGGAGGCCGGTCTGACCCTCCGGGTCGACGTGCCCGAAGGCGCCGTCGTCCAGGGAGAACGCGCCTTGGTCAAGCAGCTCGTCGCCAACCTGCTGTCCAACGCGATCCGCTACACCGATCGCGGTGGAAGCGTCGCCGTGAGCGTCGCGCTCACCCCCGAAGGTACCCGACTGCGCGTGCTCGACTCCGGACGCGGGATCTCCGCCGATGCGCTCCCGCGTGTCGTCGAGCCCTTCTACCGAGAGCTCGACTCCTCCTCCCCTCCCACCCCGGGAGTCGGGCTCGGACTCGCCATCGTCCGCAGAGTTGCAGACCTGCACCGCTGCACACTCGACCTCCAGAGCACCCTCGGACAAGGGACCACGATCACCGTGGTCTGGCCTCCGTCGGGCGAAGGATCCTCCACAGCCGGGGCCGAAGACATGCGCCGCCCGGGTGCGTCGTGACCCCCCGCGCCCGGACTCCCTCTCGCCCCACCGCGCCGCGAACACCTCGGCGCGTCGGTACGACAGCCACCGAGGCCGACGAGAAGTACGGCCTCGATTGGCACGGAAAGCGTCGCGCCCGCCAGTCGGCCTTCACCCCCCCCGCGACCACCCTGCTCCCTTGCCCCGAGCAGAGCGTGGACTGGGAAACCACACGAAACGTCGTCATCGAGGGCGACAACCTTGAAGCGCTCAAGCTCTTGCGCGCCGGATTCACTCGCAAGGTCAAACTCATCTACATCGACCCTCCGTACAACACCGGCAAGAGCCTGGTGTACTCCGACGACTTCAGCGACGGTATCCGGAGCTATCTGAAGCGAACGGGGCGCGCGGAGGACGGACTCCGCGGTGGGGACGCCGAAACCTTCGGACGCTTCCACACCGACTGGCTGAACATGATGTACCCCCGCCTCTCGGTCGCGCGAGAGCTGCTCGAGGCTCGGGGAATCCTACTGGTATCCATTGGAGACGAGGAGCTGCACAACCTCCGCAGCATCTGCGACGAGCTCTTCGGGCCGCAGAACTACTGCGGGATGTTCGTGTGGGAGAAGAAGAAGAAGCCCTCGTTCCTCGACCCGAACATGGGCGCCGTGACGGAATACGTGATCGCCTATGCGCGAGACCGGGCGCACAGCCCCCCCTTCGTCGCAGGTGTCGTGGAAGACGGCAAGAAGTACCCCTTCAACAACGCCGGCAACCCCCTCGGTGTCCTTCGGTTTCCCGCGGGTTCCGTTCGCTTCGGGTGCGGCGATCGGCGAATCCGGGCCCAGGACATGTCCCGCGGAAACATCAAGACAAGGCTGCTCGACGACGTCACCATCGCGCAGGGCGTGAACCAGAACCCCTTCCGCCTGGAGGGAGAATGGCGCTATTCCCAAGCCACACTCGACGGCTTCGTGGCGGACGGCGCCGAGCTCCTGATCAGCAAGGTCCCGTTCCGGCCCAACTACGTCCATCGCAGGAACGCCTCCAAGAAGACCTCCAACCTGCTCTCCTATCGAACGAACGGTGTGCCCACCAACGAGGACGCCACGGCCGAGATGCGCGCTCTCTTCGGCGCCGACGTCATGAGCTATCCCAAACCGACCGGGCTGCTGAAGTACCTGGTTCGCGCGATCACCGCCGACGGTGACACCATCGTGGACTTCTTCGCCGGCTCGGGCACCACCGGCGTCGGCGTCATGCTGCAGAACCTCGAAGACCAGGGGACACGCAGGTTCATCCTCGTGCAGCGGCCCGAAACACTCGACGCCCGCGACCCGCGTCAGAAGGTCGCCGCCGAGTTCTGCCGATGCATCGGCAAGCCCGCGAACATCGCCGAGCTCACCAAGGAACGCCTGCGACGCGAGTCGCTCCGTCTCCGGGGATTGCACCCCCACGCCCATTCCGACTTGGGCTTCCGCGCCTTCCAGCTCGTTGCGCCCGCTTCACGTGACCCGCGCAACACGCAAGAGCTCACGTAGGCCCGTCCCGGGACGAGACGCTTCGGCCCTGCGGCGAACAGCCTCGTGGTCTCGTCGGTCTCGCCGCGCGCACCTTCCTCTCCCG
>JAKLDZ010000141.1 GCA_022703255.1 Myxococcota bacterium
ACCGGTGTCGTTGGGCGCTCCGGCCGGGGTCGGCTCCGGCTTGGGATAGACGTACTCGACGGTCTCGATGAGCTTGTTGGCCATGTACTCGAAGCTGTTGGTGTACTCGCCGGCCGTCGAGACGATCGTCGTGATCGCCTGCGCGATCAGCAGCGCCAGCTTGTCGCCGTCCAGCGACGTCGTCAGCTCCAACCCCGCGTCCAGCTCCACCTCCGACGTCAGCTTGCCCGTCCCGATCGCGTGGAACTCCTTGAGCGAGAACCCGTCCAGATCCGCTCCCACGTCGAACTTCGGCTTGAAGTCCACCGTGCCCTTCGTCGTCTTCGCCCACAGGTGGAACCCGATGTCGTCCGCTCCCACCTTCACCGTCTCGTTCAGATCGAGCAGCTGGATCCCCTCGAACTTCAGCAGGTTCGTCATCTTCGAAAGGTTCTGCTGATCGAGCCCCGGCGCGGAACCCGCAGGCACCGGCCCCGTGGGCCCGAGTTCCGGAATCTGAAGCGTCCCCGTGAACGACCCCGACTTGAGCGCGTCCGTCAGCAACGCCGGCTGCGTCGTCACCACGATCGCCTCGCCCTCCTGCGTGACCGACACCACCTTGCGCAGGAAGCCCTGCGGGTTCTTCCCGCCTGCCTTCGACTGCCGATCTCCCACCAGGATGTCCCCCGCCTTGCGCGTCAGGAGGCTCTCGAAGCCAGCCTTCGGAAACACCAGCCGCCCTTCCTGCGTCGTGTCCACCTTGTCGACCGAACCCTTGTCGACCACCGTGGTCTTCTCCCCGAGCACCACCGGACGAACCCCGGGCTGCGTGCCGCTCTGGGGCGTGTCGCCGTCGGAGCACCCGACCGCGACGAAGGAGGACAGGAGGGCGACGGTTCCAAATGCGCGCTTCATGGGTCAACCCTTTCGATGCATTGCGATGCGGGACATGGACGCTGCCGCACCGCGGTACCGCGGACACGGGGCTTCGCCGCACACTGTCTAGTTGCCGATCTGTTCGACCTGGTTGCCTTGATGATCGATCTTCTGACGGACCTTCGAGCCGAAGAACTTGAAGCCCGCCAGGGCGATCAGGGCGATCACGCCTACCAGGATGATGTACTCGACCAGATTGGCGCCTCTGCGGTCGCGGATGAGTCGGGTCAGCATCGCCATCTCAGTATCCCTGGATTGGGAGGTCACGACAAGCGAGCTAGCAAGATCCGATCCGCGGTGTGGGTGCAGGTGCTCGCTTCATGACCCCGGCAACCACCCCCCCGCAGCACGCCGCAACACCCCATTCTCCCCGGCAAATCTCCGCTCCCTCACTCCCGACCACCGCCCAGCGCTCCGCGATGCCTTGCCCCTCGACCGCTCGATGGTGCGAGGTGTGGATCCTTGTCGATCCACCGCGGCGACCCACGCACCCCCCCCCTATCGCCCCGCTAGCCCCTTGGAACTCCTGCCCCCGTGCGCTATTGCCTCGACCAGGATCGTGGCGCTGTCATCGGGCGACATCCTTTCGGACCGTTACCGCCTGCTCGAGAGACTGGGTCGCGGAGGCATGGCGGACGTCTGGTCTGCATCCGACCTGTCCACCGGCGCCGAGGTCGCCGTCAAGATCATGCAGCCCCGCGCCGCCCGCGATCCGGAGCTCGTGGAGCGCATGCACCGCGAGGCGCGCACCGCCGGCGCGATCCACAGCCCCTTCGTCTGCGAGCTGCTCGGCAGCGGCTCCGTCGGCGGTCGCCCCTTCCTCGTCTTCGAGCGCCTGCGCGGCGAGTCCCTCGCTGCCCTCCTCGCCCGCGAAACCAGCCTCCCCTTCTCCGAGGTCGGAGGCGTCGTCGACAACGTCCTCGAAGGCCTCTCCGCTGCCCATGGAGCGGGCGTGATCCACCGCGACCTGAGCCTCGCCAACGTGTTCCTCGAGGACATCGGTGGGCGACGTCGCCGCGCCCGCATCATCGACTTCGGCGTCTCCAAGGACACCGGCGAGAGCACCCTGACCCGCGCCAACGCCCTCATCGGCACCTACCACTTCATGGCCCCAGAGCAGGCCAAGGGGGCCCGCGACGTCGACGAGCGCGCCGATATCTACGCGGTCGGCGTGATCGCGTTCCGTGCCCTCGCCGGTAGGCTCCCCTTCGAATCGACCAACCCCACCGCCGTCCTGGCGCTCAAGGCGAACAGGGAGCCGCCCACCCTGGGCGAGGTCACCCACGAGGTCTGGCCCGCCGACCTCGAGCGCTTCCTGCAGACCATGCTCGCGCGACGTCGCGAGCAGCGCTTCCCCTCCGCCTTCAGCGCCCTGCTCGCCTGGCGCGTCATCGTCAACAAGACCACCCTCGCCCGCGAACGTGGCGCCAGGGCAAGCCAGTCGCCCGAGTCGCCCCCCAAGCAAGAAGACACCCGCACCGAAACCATGACCGTCGCCGGCCCGCCCCGCCCCCCTCGCCCTTCCACGAGTCGTCGCAAATGACCAACGTCACCATCGCATCTGCAGGAGGATTGCCGACCCGAGGGGGAAAGCTCACGGTGCGATCGGGGGCCGCTCGCGGCACCACCGTGGACATCGGCATCGAGCCGGTCTTGACCGGTCGCAACGCCTCCTGCCGACTCGTCCTCGCGGACAACAAGGTCAGCTCTCTGCACGGCGAGTTCGTAGCCACCGAGCGCGGCGTGCGCGTGCGCGACCTGGGCAGCCGCAATGGCACCTGGGTCGGCGGCGTGCGGATCGTCGAGGCCTTCCTCGCCGAGAAAACCTCCCTGTGGGTCGGCGAAACCGAGCTGCTGTTCGAACCCTCTCGCCCCACCCACCTGCCGTTGCCCACCTCCGACACCCATGGCCCTCTGTACGGCGCGAGCGCGCGCATGCGGGCCGTCTTCGATCGAATCGGCAAGGTCGGCGGCACCGATCTGACGGTGCTGATCCAGGGTGAAACGGGCACCGGCAAGGAGCTCGTGGCAGCGGCGATCCACCAGGCCAGCCGGCGCAACCGCGCCCCCTTCGTCGTCATCGACTGCGGCGCGATCGTGCAGAGCCTCGCCGAGTCCGCCCTCTTCGGCCACGAGCGCGGCGCCTTCACCGGCGCCGTCTCCGCGCGGACTTCCCCCTTCGTCGAGGCCGAAGGCGGCACCATCTTCCTCGACGAGCTCGGCGAGCTGCCCCTCGACGTCCAGCCCAAGCTCCTGCGTGCCCTCGCCGAGCGTCGCATCAAACCCGTCGGCAGCACCCGCTACGTGCCCATCGACGTCCGCGTGCTCGCCGCCACGCGGCGCGACCTCGCGGTGTCGGTCAACGAGGGAGCCTTCCGCAGCGACCTGTACTTCCGCGTCGCTCAGGTGACGATCACGCTCCCCCCGCTGCGCGAGCGCAACGAGGACATCCCCGGACTCGTCCGCCACATGCTCGGCGACATGGGCTCTGCTCAGGCCTTCCGTCGCGTCCCCCACGAGTCCCTCGAGCGCCTCATGCGCTACGACTGGCCCGGCAACGTGCGCGAGCTGCGCAACGCCGTGGCCGTGGCCCTCGCCCTCGCCGAGGACGGTGGCCCCGTCGACGTAGCCGCCCAGGTCGGGGGCCCTTCCCGCGCAGCGAGCTCCTCCGGCGGTCCGGGCGGCCCGAGCTACCACGACGCCCGTCGCGACGCCCTCGAGCGCTTCGAGCACGAGTACTTCGAGCGTCTCAGCAGGGAGGCCTCCGGCAACATCTCCGAGATGGCCCGGCGCTCCGGTCTCGAGCGGGTCCACGTGCGTCGCCACCTGCGCAAGCTCGGCCTCGCCTCCCCGCGTTGAGCGGGCTGCCCGGGCCTCCCGTGGACGCAGGTGGATCGCTGGGATCCCAGGCATGGATCTCTACCGATCCAGATCGGCACGGCCTCCCCCACGATCCCCTCGCGACAGGGCGCCGCAAGCAGGCGTTTTGGCGCTGCCCGGTTCCCCCGAACCCGGGTCCGGGCCCCTTCCCGGGGCTGGTGCGGAACTTGCGAGACACCAGAACATCGAGTCCGCCCCATGCTACACTGGAGCGGATTTCGACCCCGACTGGTGAGAATCCGATGAGCGCGACGCGATGGATGAGCAGGCAGACCGACAGGCTCCGCGAGGGGCTGGCGTGGGTGGCCCGCGAGCTTCGCGCGCTCCACGCGGATCGGTCGGGGGCGGTGATGAGCGAGTATGTGGTGCTGGTCGGGGTGGTGGGGTTGGTGGTGGCGACGGCCATCGCCGGGATCGGTCCGCAGTTGCTCTCGAGCTACGAACGTTCCCGTGGGATCGTGATGAGCCCGCTGCCATGACGGCATGTGGGACCTGACCGCCGAGGAGACAGAGCCATGATGATCAAGCTCAACAAGTTCTTCAGGGACAATCGCGGCGCCAACCTGGTCGAGTACATCATCCTGGTGGGTGTGGTCGCTCTGATCGCGCTGGCTGGCTTCAAGTTCTTCGGCAAGGCCGTGGACAAGAAGATCAACGACCAGGCCGGCAAGGTCGAATCGATCGGCAACTGAGCCCAGGCTGGCCGGGCGGAGCAGCTTCCCGGCGGCGGCCTGCGCCGCTGCCGGACGGAGCATGGGTGAGGTCATGGAGCGAGCTGGCTTCCTGATCGCGGCCCTGGTGGTCACGGCCATCGCGGCGTGGTTCGACTGGCGCAAGGGCGAGATCCCCAACTGGATCACGCTCGGCAGCCTCGGTTCGGGCCTCGCCGCGCACGCCGTCCTCGGTGCCGTGGCCGGCGGCGCGAAAGCCGCCGGTTTCGAGCTGCTGTGGTCCCTCGTCGGAGCGATCGCCTGCGGCCTCGTCCCCCTGCTGCTCTACCGCCTCGGCGCCCTCGGCGGCGGCGACCTCAAGCTCCTGCTCGGTCTCGGCGCCGTCCTCGGTGTGCGCCTCGGCATCGAGGCCGAGCTCTACGGCTTCGTCGCCGCTGCCCTCTATGCCCCAGCGCGTCTCGCCTACGAGGGCAAGCTCATGCGCACCCTCGGCAACACCGCCGCCCTCGCTGCCAACCCCGTGTTGCCCAAGGCCAGGCGACGCGAGATCTCCCCCGAAATGATGACCTGGCTGCGCTTCGGCCCCCCCCTGTTCGTTGGCACGTGCATCACCGCTCTGCTCAACTGGAGGGCCCCATGACGCGTCTGGTGCGCGACCGCTCCGGTGCCGTCTACGTCGAGTTCCTCATCGCGTTCCTCCCCCTCTTCGTCTTCTTCATGTGCCTCGTGCAGATGGCCGGATTGCATACCGGACGTCTCACCACCCTGCACGCGGCCGAAATCGGGGTGCGAGCGGCGATCGTGGTCTTGCCCGACGACCCCGCCAAGTACGGCGACACCGCGGTCAACGCCATCCAGGGCCCGCGTCGCGACGCGGTCTTCAAGGCCGTCTCTCTCGCGGTCTCGCCCGTGCGCAGCATCGTCGGGATCAAGGTGACTTTCCCGAGCAGTGCGGGCGGCAACGACGATCTGGGCGAGGTGGGGCGCGACGATCTGGTGCGGGTGAAGGTGGAAGCTCTCTACAAGTGCAGCATCCCTCTCGCCAGGCATCTGGTCTGCAGCCCCGGCTCCTCCACGCGCACGCTCAAGGCGGAGGCGGCTCTCCCCAACCAGGGAGCCGACTACAGCTATGAATGACCCTCGCTCCACCTCCGGTTCGCTCCTCGACGACCGCCGCGGTGCGGTGATGGTCGTCGGCGTCTTCATGGCGGCGTTCCTGGTGGGCGCCCTCTGGTACATCATCGGCTTCGGCGATGCGGTCCTGTACCGCCAGCGCATGCAGGATGGAGCCGACGCCGTGGCGTACGCGGCGGCCGTCTACCACGCGCGCGGCATGAACATCATCGCCATGATCAACATCATCATGGCGGCGATCCTCGCGGTCCTCGTGGCCCTGAAGATCTGCCAGATGCTGCTCATCATCACCAACGTCATCTCCTGCGCCATCTGCGCCCTGCCCTTCGGCGCCGGCGCCTGGGCCTGCCCCATCTGCACCGCCGCCTCCAACGCCCAGCAGCCCCTCCAGAAGGTCATCGACGCCGTCCAGAAGTTCGTCGACGCCACCCTCCCCGTCCTCAGCAAGACCCAGCACGCCGTCGCCGTCGGCATGCCCTGGATCGCTCAGGCCCGCGCCGTCGCTACCTCCAAGGACTACTCCAAACCCGTCGAGGCCGGCGTCATCATCTCCTCGTCCCTCGTCCCCTCCGGCGATCGCCTCGGTCTCCCCGTCCAGGAAGACGAGTACAAAGAGCTCTGCCGCAGGGCCGGAATGGTCGTCGGCGAGCTCGCACTCAAGCCCTTCAGCATCTTCGGCGTCTCCATGCAGTGGGCCTCCGGCCTGCTCGGGGACTTCGTCTCCACCTTCCCCGGCTACTTCTGCGGTGACTCCGGTGGCGGCTCCGGCGGCGGCTACGGAGGCATGGGCAATCAGGCGGACAAGACCGCCAAGACCATCTGCGACGCCAAGAAGGACGCCTACAAGAAGAAGAAAAAGAAGTTCGACTACGACGACTGCATGAAGGAGGAGACCAAGAAGGCCAAGGAGAAGTACAGCCAGGTCAAGCCCGGGCAGTCGTCGTCGTCGTCAGGCACCAAGACTCCCAAGCGGGTCTTCGACGACGCCAAGAACGGCAACGACTACTTCCAGATCTGGTCGGTGGTGTGGGGCGACCAGAAGGGAACGAAGGCCGAGCAGGGCGTGAAGATCGCCGCCTGGAACAAGGCCAAGCCCAAGCCTCCCGAGCCCTGGACCAAGATGGGCTTCGCGCAGGCGGAGTTCTACTACGACGGCTCCGGCTCCTGGAACGACCTCAAGGAAGACGCCATGTGGAACATGCGCTGGCGCGCTCGTCTCCGCCGCGTGCGTCCTCCCTCCCAGCTCCAGGGCGCGCTCGATCTCGTCGGCGCCATCGCCGGCGCCGCGGGAACCCTCGGCATGGGCGACCCGAGCTCGATCCTCAACGGCTCGCTGCTCGGCGGCGGCGGCTGGGGCGATATGATGAACGGAGGCTCCTGGAACGACTTCCTGCAGCAGAAGCTCGGCTCCCAGCAACCCCTCGACCCCGGCGGCCTCCCCGCGGGCTACCAGCCCGTCGGAGGCTTCCAGAGCGTGGAGATCATCCACTGAGGCGCACCATGGGCAACCTCGCACGCACCCTCGCACGCAGACGACGTCGCAGAGCGGCGGCCATGGTCGAGGCCCTGGTGGTCATCCCCTTCTTCATCGTGATCTTCGCTTCGATGATGTACGTGGGCGGCCTGTACGGAGAAAAGCAGCGCACCTTGCGCTCGGCCAAGCAGGCCGCCTGGACCTACGCCATGGGCAACTGCTCGGGCTCGACCAGCGAGATCTCCAAGGAGAGCAGCGGCAACCCGCAGGACCTCGGGCTCAACGGCACCGAGCAGTTCAAGGGGCAAGGCGGCGACGTGTCGATGACGAAGGACTTCGGCGTGTCGGTGTCCACGGTGAAGGGCAAGGTCACCGCGAGCAAGATCATCGGCGGGGCCACCAACAACCTGTCCACCACCACCCGCGTGCAGTGCAACGAGACCCCCATCAACGGCGACGTGATGGGCGTCTTCAAGTTCGGCTGGAAGCTGCTGACCAACTGGTGATCCCATGATGGCGACCTCGACTCCCGACCGTCCCTCGCGCGCCGCTCGCCTCCGGCGCTGGTGGCGCGGCGTCCGGTTGATCGGATTGGTTCGGGTCACGACCTATGTCATCGTCGTCAGCCTCGCCGTCGGCGCCCTCGCCGCTCGCTCCGCTTGGGGCGACCTCAAGGAGTCCAGCCTCCTGCTCGGACGCGAGCTCTCGCAGTTCGCCGACGTCCTCGATCGTTCCAACCGCGTCCGCATCAACGGCGAGACCGTCTTCGTCTCCAGCGCGCTGTCCGATCAGTCCGTCACCACCCTCCTCGACAGGTTCGAACGCGCCTGCCGCGAGCACTCCGGCGGCCTCTCCGACGAGTTCGCTCGCCTGCCCGAGGCCGTGCAGCACGAGGCCCTCTCCGAGCTCCCCGGCGGCAGCGCTGCCGGCGTGATGCGTCACGGCGACGACCGCGAAGGCGTGGTCGCGTGCCTCGCCCAGCAAGGCAACGAAGGCTCCCAGGGCCTGCGCCGCAAGCTCGAGCTCTTCGCTTCCTCCGGTGACCTCGGCGTCGTCGGCAACCTGCGCTACGTCTACGCCAAGCGCACCGACGCCGGCCGCACCCACGTGCTCGCCGCCTGGACCGACGGCTCCCTTCGCGTGTTCAACATCGTCCCCATGGACGGCGCCGAGCCGCCCGGCACCGATCCCCCCGAGGTGCCGCGCCCCCAGAACGCCGCCCGTCTGCTGAGCGCCGAGGTCGAAGGCGCCGCCCACGGCCTGCACATCTACGACGTCGCGCGTCGCTCCGATCTGGTGCTGCGCGGCTACGACGACGAGATGCCGAAACGCGGCTGGGAGCCCGTCCCCGTCGTCGCCCACCGCGAGCCCACCATGCGCGCCTTTCGTCGCGCCGGTGTCGAACTCATCGTCATCGCGAGCCCCGAAGGCGACCGCACCTTCGTGTCGCTGATCGAATCGATCGCACGCTGACGCGGACCCCGTCGCGCTCCCGGCACGGCTCCGGTGTATTGTCCCTTCTTGCCCGAAAACCGCGGCAATAACGCAGCACCACGCCTGCGCAGGGGTTGGCGAACATCCCGCTCCGTGCTTCGATGAACTGGGGTTGCGAGCCGACGAGGCGCAGATGCCGCTGCGGTACACGATCGAAATCGAAGGCAGGATGGCGGTGGTGGGATCGCGCGAGCTGGTGATCGGACGGAGCCTCTCGTGCGGCCTGGCGATCGACAACGGCTCCGTCTCCCGGATCCACGCGTCGGTCCGCATGGTCGGCGGGGCGTGCGAGATCGCGGACCTCGGCAGCTCCAACGGCACCTACGTCAACGGCCGTCGCCTTCGGGGGACTCCGGTGGCCATCACGCCCAACGACAGCGTGCGGCTGGGGCGGGCGGTATTGCGGGTGATGGTGACGCAGGCCGACGCAGTGGAGGCGACGTGGAATCGTTCTCTGGAGGAGCCGCAGGACGAGGATCCGACGGATGTCTTCGAGCTGACGGGGCGGGACGACGACTACTGATCGGGGGATCGGCCGTTCAGTGAAGCGCGGGGGCAAGAATTTGGGAGCGGATGTGGCTTGACATAGCTCCCCTGACGGCTATCCTCCGCTACCCCTTTTTCCGACGCCGTGTATTTGCGGGTCGGGATACGACAGCAGGGACGACCCGATGCCCACCATCAGCCAGTTGATTCAGCAAGGCCGCAGCGCTCCGGGCTACAAGACCAGCTCGCCGGCGCTCAAGGCATGTCCGCAGCGCCGGGGCGTTTGCGTGCGTGTCTACACCACGACTCCGAAGAAGCCCAACTCGGCGCTCCGAAAGGTGTGCCGCGTGCGACTCACCAATCAGATCGAGGTGACGAGCTACATCCCCGGAGAGGGCCACAACCTGCAGGAGCACTCCGTCGTGCTCATCCGCGGTGGCCGTGTGAAGGACCTCCCGGGCGTGCGCTACCACGTGGTGCGCGGCACCCTCGACGCCTCCGGCGCCATTGGTCCCTCGAACACCAACAAGGCGAACCGCAACCGCAAGCGTTCCAAGTACGGCGTCAAGCGCCCCAAGGCCTAAGGAGTAGTCGTCATGCCGCGTCGACGTGAGGTGCCCAAGCGCCGCATCATTCCGGACCCGAAGTTCAAGGACAAGCTCGTCGCGAAGTTCATGAACGCCATCATGCTCGAGGGCAAAAAGGCGGTCGCCGAAAGCATCGTCTACGGTGCCTTCGACATCATCCGCGACCGCCACAAGGAAGAGCCCCTCGAGCTGTTCCGCAAGGCGATCGACAACGTCAAGCCCAAGATCGAAGTCAAGAGCCGGCGCGTCGGCGGCGCGACCTATCAGGTCCCCGTCGAGGTCCGCCCCGAGCGACGTGTCGCCCTCGCCATGCGCTGGATGACCATGTACTCCCGCTCCCGCGGCGAGAAGACCATGCGCGAGCGCCTCGCCGCCGAGCTCGTCGACGCTGCCGCCGGTCGCGGCAACGCCGTCAAGAAGCGCGACGACACGCACAAGATGGCCGAGGCCAACAAGGCCTTCGCCCATTACCGTTGGTAACGTCCGGTGGGGACGCGGCTCGCCGCGTCCCCTCGTTCGCTTGACAGGGACCGAGCTGGAAGGATGACGACGCTCACATAGGATCGGGTCACGACAGCCTACAAGTCGTCGCAATGCGACGCGCTGATTGTTCCCCGATACCCTCTCCGGAACCAAGCGGCCTCCCACAAAGCGGGGGGCGACGGGCCGGAGGGGGTTTTTTGCGCAAGGAGACCGCCCCCGTGGCCCGCGAGTACAGTCTCGAAAGAACCCGCAACATCGGCATCATGGCCCACATCGATGCGGGGAAGACTACGACCACCGAGCGGGTCCTGTACTACACGGGTATCAACTACAAGATCGGCGAGGTCGACGACGGCGCTGCGACGATGGACTGGATGCCGCAAGAGCAGGAGCGCGGCATTACCATCACCTCCGCCGCGACCAACTGCTTCTGGCAGCCCGTCGACGGTCCCTACGCGGGTGTGCGTCACCGCATCAACATCATCGACACCCCGGGACATGTGGACTTCACCATCGAGGTGGAGCGAAGCCTGCGGGTGCTCGACGGTGCGATCGCGTTGCTGGACGGGGCCAACGGTGTGGAGCCGCAGACCGAGACGGTGTGGCGCCAGGCCGACACCTACGAGGTCCCGCGCATCATCTTCCTCAACAAGCTCGACAAGATCGGCGCCGACTTCGACATGTGCATCGCCTCGATCCGCGAGCGGCTCGGCGCCGTGCCCGCCCCGATCCAGTACCCCCTGGGCGTCGAGGACCAGCTGCGCGGAATCATCGACGTCATCCAGATGCGCGCCGCGGTGTTCGACGACGCCTCCAAGGGGCAGGTGTTCCAGTGGACGCCGATCCCCGAGGCGTACCTGCAGCGCAGCCGCGAGCTGCACGACGAGCTCATCGAGCTGTGCGCGGACTTCGACGAAGGGATCATGGCGAAGTACCTCGACGGCCACCTCGACCAGGTGACCCCCGAGGAGCTCCATGCGGCCCTGCGTCGCGGCACCCTCGCCAACAAGATCGTCCCCGTCCTGTGCGGATCGTCCTTCCGCAACAAGGGCGTGCAGATGCTCCTCGACGCCGTCGTCGCCTATCTGCCTTCCCCCGTCGACATCCCGCCCGTCGAGGGCATGTCTCCCGACGGCAAGAAGAAGCTCGTCCGCAAGGCCTCCGACTCCGAGCCCTTCGCTGCCCTCGCCTTCAAGCTCGCCACCGATCCCCACGTCGGAAGCCTCACCTACTTCAGGGTGTACTCCGGCAAGGCAACCGCCGGCACCACGGTCTTCAACGCGGCCCGCGGCAAGCGCGAGCGCCTCGTGCGCATCCTGCGCATGCACGCCAACAAACGCGAAGAGCTGCGCGAGTGCGAGGCCGGCAACATCTACGCCGCCGTCGGCCTGCGCGAAACCCGCACCGGCGACACCCTCTGCGAAGAGAAGAACGCCGTCGTCCTCGAGCGCATGGAGTTCCCCGACCCGGTCATCCAGATCGCCGTCGAGGCCCGCACCAAGGCCGACCTCGACAAGCTCGGCGCCGCCTTGCAGCGACTCTCCAGCGAGGACCCCACCTTCCGCTCCGAAATCAACGAGGAGACCGGTCAGACCATCCTCGCCGGCATGGGCGAGCTCCACCTCGAAATCATCGTCGACCGCCTCAAGCGCGAGTTCGGCGTCGAGGCCAACGTCGGCCGCCCCCAGGTCTCCTACCGCGAAACCATCCTGCGCAAGGCCTCTGCCGAGGGCAAGTTCATCCGCCAGGTCGGTAACCACGGCGTCTACGGCCACGTCTTCGTCGAGATCGAACCCCTCGAGCGCGGCGCCGGCTTCAAGTTCGAAAACGCCGTGCCCCCCGAGACGCTGCCCAGGGACTTCGTGCCCTTCATCGAGAAGGGCGTGCACGATGCCCTCGGACGCGGCGTGCTCGCGGGCTTCCCGGTGATCGACGTCAAGGCGCGTGCGTACGACGGTTCGTACAGCGACACGGATTCGAACGGTCCGGCCTTCGAGGTCGCCGCGGCGATCGGCTTCGAGGAAGCCGCCAAGAAGGCCGGTGTCGCGATCCTCGAGCCCGTCATGAAGGTCGAAGTGATCACGCCCGACACCTACATGGGCGACGTCATCGGCGACCTCAACGCCCGTCGCGGCAGCGTGACCGGCATGAACCAGCGCCGCAACCTGCAGGTGATCGACTGCGAGGTTCCACTGGCGACGATGTTCAACTATACGACCGATCTGCGGTCGAAGACCCAGGGGCGCGCAACCCACACGATGCACTTCTCGCACTACGCGCCCGTTCCCCAGAACATTCAGGACGAGATCATCCGTCGAGTCAGAGGTGAGTAGGACTCGCGGTCAAGGAGAGAGAGAGCGTCATGGCTAAGGAAAAGTTCCAGAGGACGAAGCCGCACGTCAACGTGGGCACCATCGGCCACATCGACCACGGCAAGACCACGCTGACGGCCGCCATCCTCAAGGTGCAGTCCAAGAGGAACATGGCGAAGATGAAGTCGTACGCCGACATCGCCAAGGGCGGTACGGTGCGCGATGACAGCAAGACGGTGACGATCGCC
>JAKLDZ010000142.1 GCA_022703255.1 Myxococcota bacterium
TCCTCGCCGGAACGCGATCTCATCCGCCTCGGAATGCTCTGCGGGCCGTATCACGGGATGCGACGGGTTGGCGAAGCGTGGACTGGATCGATCGGACCCGGCACGCTGGCGCGCTCTCACACGGTCGACGCCAGAAAGGGCCAGTGCTTCCGCGTGTTCGCCGTGGCGGACCAGCACGTTCGGGGTCTCGCGCTGCGCGCATTGCTTCCCGATGGCAAGCCGATCGCCGAGGTCACCACGACCGAGCGTTGGGCAGCGCTCGGCTCCGACGGCGCCTGGTGCGTGGCTCACGACACCGCGGTGGTCGTACGGATCGAGTCGTCCAGCGGCTCGGGCAGCTACTCCGCGCAAGCGTGGCTGCTCCCGTGACCCTGCACCGTCACATCTCCAGCATCAACCAGGTCGGGTTGCCGTAGTCGCTGCCCACGACACACGCGTGGATGTCCGGCAGACGCTGCCGCTTCACCACCGCGCGCACGCTCGTGTGAAGGTGGCCGCTGACCACGGCGCGCACCTTTGGGAAGCGCGCGATCTCCTGCCCCGTGCGCGGATTGCCGAAGTAGGCGTTGGCCACGCTCCAGGCGAAATTCGACGGATCGCGACGCATCTGCTCTTCGAACACCGGCACGTGGGTGGCGACCACGACGCGGTCCACCGAAGCGTCGGCCTCGAGCTTTTCGAGACGCTCCACGAGCCGCTCGCGGAGCATCTGAGCGAACTCGGGATCGCCCCAGCCCCAATCGATCCAGTGGGCGTCGTTGCTGATCTGGGGCTTGATCGCAGCGTAGCGCGCAGCGTCGAAACCCACCGACGGCTCCGCGCCGGAGTAGTCGTACCACGCCATCGTCCCCACGATCGCCGTCCGCTCGACCACGATCGAGTCCTGCTCGAGCCACACCAGCCCGCGCGCACGCGTCTCGGCGGCCAGCACAGACTCCCACAACGAGCGGCTCGGATGCGCCACGTCGCGCCAGACGTCGTGGTTGCCCGACACCACGCCCACGAACGGGGCACGCCCGCACAGCGTGTCGAGGCAGTCGCAGAAGTTGCGCAGGGGATGGCCGATGTCCCCCAGCACGACCAGGGCGTGGGGCCTGCAACCGGCGGCCTCGTTGGCCACGCGCCGGACTTCCTGCGCGGGGGTGAGGGTCCCGGTTCCGTCGAAGTGCAGGTCGGACGTGAACGCGATACGCAGCATCGGCAGCGACTCAGCCGGATATATCCCGCGGCGGCGTGTGGGCGCAACGGCGGTGAGAGACCGCTTGCGGTTTCCGGCAGGCACGATCAGGATCCCCGCCCATGGAGCCTTTTGCATCTCGACGCAGAGCGCTGTTGGAGCGGTTGGTGCGCGAACGAGCCGTGGCCTTCTTCCGCTCGGCCCCGGAGCTGCTGCGCAACGCCGACACCGAACACGACTACCGCCAGGATTCGGACTTGTACTACCTGACCGGTCTCGACGAGCCCGACTCCGCGCTCATCCTGTCCGGCATCCACCCGGAACATCGCTCGGTGCTCTTCGTCCGCCCACGGGATCCGGAGCGCGAAATCTGGGTCGGCGCGCGCGTCGGCGTCGATGACGCTCCCAAACGCTTCGGCGTGGACGTCGCCTACAGCGTTGCGGAGCTCGGCGCGAAACTCCCGGAGCACCTGCAGAACGCCCGGCGCTTGATCGCACGGCTCGGCAGGGAGCCGTCGCAGGATCGCGAGCTGCTCGGCGCTCTCGAGACCACGCGCGGTCGCAGCCGCACTGGCACCACCTGGCCCACCGAGATCGTCGATCCCGTGGCCGTGGTCCACGAGATGCGCCTGGTCAAGGACGACGTCGAGATCGAGACGACGCGCGCAGCAGCGCGCATCTCCGCCGAAGGACACCTGCGTGCGATGCGCGAGGCCGCGCCAGGGAAGCGCGAGTTCGAGCTCGAAGCCGCCCTGTCCTTCGTGTTCCGCTCTCGCGGCGCCGCCAGGCACGCCTTCCAACCCATCGTCGCATCAGGGCCGAACGCCACGGTGCTGCACTACGTGCGCAACGACCGCACGCTCCTCGACGGCGACCTCGTGCTTGTCGACGCAGGCTGCGAGCTCGACTACTACGCAGCCGACATCTCGCGCACGTTCCCGGCCAACGGACGCTTCTCGCCCGCGCAGCGTCGCATCTACGAGATCGTGCTCGCTGCCCAGCTCGCGGCGATCGAAGCGACTCGTCCCGGCACCACGGTCGACGCGATCCACCAACGGGTGTGCGAGGTCATCGCCGACGGCCTGCTCGACTGCGGACTGCTGACGGGCGCTCGCGCGGAGATCCTCGAGAAGCAGCTCTACAAACGCTTCTTCCCCCATCGCACCAGCCACTGGCTCGGCATGGATGTCCACGACGTCGGGCGGTACTACGTCGAGCCGCACGTGAACCGCCCGCTGGCGCCCGGCATGATCCTGACCATCGAGCCCGGCCTGTACATTCCCACGACCGGAGACCTGGCACGGGAGGAGTTTCGCGGTATCGGCGTGCGCATCGAGGACGACGTCCTGGTGACTCCTGCCGGCAACGAGGTGCTCACAGGAGGCGTCCCCAAGTCCATCGACGACGTGGAGGCGGCCTGCCGAGGGTGAAGCCTCCCGCGCCGCCTCAGGGCGTCCCCGAGCTCCCGGCCGAAGCCGGCGAGGCTCTCCTCGACTGGTTTCGAACCCACGCACGCGTGCTCCCTTGGCGCACGACTCCCCGCGATCCGTGGGCCGTCTGGGTCAGCGAGGTCATGCTGCAGCAAACCCGCGTCGCCACCGTCATCCCCTACTTCGAACGCTTCCTCACGCGGTGGCCCGATGCACGCGCGCTCGCCGCGTCCGAGCTCGACGATCTGCTCGGCGCGTGGAGCGGCCTCGGCTACTACCGCCGCGCGCGCGCGCTGCACGCCGGCGCGAAAGCCGTCGCGGAACGCTCCGAGGGCTCCCTGCCCACCACCTTCGAAGAGCTGAAGAAGCTCCCCGGCATCGGCGACTACACCGCCGCGGCCATCGCCAGCCTCGCGCACGGAGAGCGCGTCGCCGTCGTCGACGGCAACGTGCGCCGCGTCATCGCCCGCCTGCTCGCCTTGCGCGGCGCGCTCGACTCCTCCAAGGACCACGCGCGCATCCGCGCCATCGCCACCCGAACCATGGGACAGCTCCCTCCCGGCGCGTTCAACGAGGCGATGATGGAGCTGGGAGCCACGGTCTGCACGCCCTCCTCACCACGGTGCGAAACGTGCCCGGTGGCCGCGTGGTGCGTCGCCAGCCGCGATGGGCTGCAACGCGAGCTGCCAGAGACGGTGCGACGCCCCGCGCTCAAGACCGTCCGCTCGATCGCGATCGTGCTTCGGCGTGCGAACCACTTGCTGCTGGCCAGACACGGCACGGACGGGCTCTTCGCTGGCATGTGGGCCCCCCCGATGCTGCCGCGTCCGATTCGGGCCGACGCGCGCCGCGCCTTGACCTCCCTGGCGGGCGGCGCGCTCCGTTGGGACGATGCTGGCAGGGCTGGCGAGGTGCGGCACGTGCTCACGCACCGGGTGCTCGAGGTGGAGGTCGTCGCTTGCCGGGTCGACGGAGCGGAAGGCCTGCCGGACCTGTCGGGTCTGCCGTCGGTGGCGACGGACTACTCCGAGGCGCGGTGGTTCTCGCTATCCGAGTTGGATGGGTTGGCCCTTCCAGCCCTCGCACGCAAGATACTGCATGCTTCCAAAATGATCGAGGTAGGGAGTGAGGGAGGAGTATCCCGAGAGGGATAGCGACGCGGCGAGGCTACTTCTTCTTGACCTGGCAGTTCATGTTGCACATCAGGTCCGTCGGCGCGCAGCCGCACGGGCTCGCCTTGGGCTTCACCGCCGTGGTGGCGGGAGCCGCCGGCGTCGCGGCACTCGTGCCAGTGTCCTTCTTCGTCGTCTTGCCACCGGTCCACTTGCCACCCTTGGTGGGAGCGGCAGCCGATGCGCTCGGCGCTCCGGTGGACGGAGGAGCCGCACCGCCGGAATCGGTCGCGGTGGGAGCCGCAGCGACCTCCGAAGCGGTCGCCGACGGGGTGAGCGCGGCGGACGGAGCGGCTGCGGGCGTCGGCCCGGACCGCATCACCACGAAGAGCGCCGCCGCGATGGCGAGACCGGCGAAGCCGATGCCGATCCCGATGAACATCGGGGCCTTCGACTTCTTCGTCTCCACCGGCTCCGCCGCGGCTGCCGTCGGCGAGTCGAGCAGCGGCGTGCCCAGCAGCGGCGCCGCGTCCAGGATGCCGCCCATCATCACAGGTGCATCCGTCTTGGGCTTGTCGGCCTTCGCTGCCAGCGCCTTCAGATCGATCAGCCCCGAGTCGTCCTTCGTCGCCTCGCCGCCTCCCGTGGGGTTGCTCGGCCGTGATGCGGTTGCCGACGTGAGCGCGCTCAGCGAGAACAGGACCGACGACTCGTCGCGGGTGCCCGCAGGCATCTGCGGCTGGACCACTGCGCCCAGCGCCGGGGCGCTGGTGGCGACTTCCTCTTCGGGTTTCGAGGCGCCGAACAGATCGACGTCGCGCCTTCGGTTGCCTTGCACGGCCGCAGCCGGCTGGGGGGGAGCCACGGGTTCCGCTCCGAAGAGCGCAGGGGCCGCGGCCGGCGCAGGCTCGGGCTGCGGTGCAGGCGCAGGCTCCGGCGCCGGAGCAGCTTCGCGCGCAGCATCGACCGCCGCGGAGGCTGCGTTGATCGCTTCAACGATGGCGGCGACCTGGCCGAGGGGCATCCAGTCGGCCTGGCCTTCTCCCCACACGAAGGTGTCGGCAGTGACGACGCCGGAGTTGTAGGCGGAGACCAGGTCGGCCAGCGACATGTCGCGTTGATCGCCTTCGGCCACGAGGACCGAGAACGCGGCCCCGCCGGCTTCATCCAGCGCACCCGGCGGTGTGGAGGCGGACTCCTCCGCCCCTCCGGACGTCACGTGGATCGTCTCGCCGCACTTGCGACATCGGACTTTGACGGACCGACCCTGAACCTTGTCATCAGCGATCGTGTACTTGGACTGACACGAGGGACACGAGATCTTCATCGATGGGACCACCGGGGTCTGAGAGAACGGCGGCAGGCGGGCACCCGCCGTGCAGCGCTGGATGCCACGTAGTTTTGCCCATTATGTAGCGCGAGTCGGGCCAGAATTGGGAGTAGTTCGCAACGAATTCCGAAACCGTGACAAACCCGTGGGATCATGTGGGACAGGTCGCCCCCTCCTGACCCCCTCCTGCCCCCCCGGAAGTGTACTAGGCTGGAAACCCGATGCCCCCCCGGACGCCAGCCCTCGGCGGCACTCTGATCCCTTCTGCCGCCTGGGCGGTGATCGTGCTGGCCTGTTCCGCTCCGGCCCTCGCACAGGAACGCTCCCCCTCCGCCGTCCCCCCCCCGCGAACCTACGTCCACCTGTTCGCCTTCGGTGACCTCGGCGACTCCCTGCGCCTCAACAACCCGTTCCGTCTCTCCAACCAGCTCGGAGATACCGGCGAGTCCCTCTCCCGTACCCCCGTCTACTCCAGCCTCGGCGGCGGCGCCGCCCTCGGTGACCCCAACGGCTGGCAACACGGCCTCGCCGTCCAGTGGTCTCGTCAGCTCGCCGGCCTCCCGCAGAACGTCATCACCCCGTCCTATGTCCTGCTCCTCAACGCCTGGCGCCCGTGGATCCCCTACGCGCGCGCAGGCCTTCCGATCATCCTCAACCCCGACGCCAACGTCGGCGCCGAAGCGGCCGTCGGCGCGTCGTACATGCTCCTCGCCGGAATCGGCGCCCACGCCGAGCTCGTCGGAAGCATGTTCTACGGCGCCGCAACCTGGGAGATCGGTCGCACCACCATCCCGATGCTCTCCCTGCAAATCGGAATCACCGCCGACTACGAGGTGCTGCCATGACCCCATGGCGCGGCCCGGGACGTGTCGAGCTCTTGGCTCTCGCCATCGTCGTCGTCACCTTCGGCGCTGCCCCCACCCCCGGAGACATCGGCGGGTGCGGCCAACCTGCCCAGGAGCTGGATCCCCGCATCTTCTACGCCAGCAAGGCCGACGTCGATTGCGACCGCTGCCGCGAGTGCAACCTCGCCTTCACGTCGTGCGACGACGCCTGCGACCCGTCGGTCGCAGTCCCCGCATCGTTTCCAATCGGATGCTACCCGCTGGTTCACGACGGTGAGGTGTGTCTTCGCGCGCTGGTCAACGCGTCCTGCGACGACTACCTGCGCTTCATGGACGACCAGCAGCCGAGCGCGCCCACCGAGTGCAACTTCTGCCCGAACCCGGAGAAGCACTAGCGATGCCTCGCGCTCGGCTCCTCCGCACGATCCGTCTTCTCGGTGCGCTCTGCGTCCTCGCTTCGTGCTCCGCTTGCGCCGGGGTCGCCAACACCCTGGTGGCCCCTCACGACGAGTACTCCGCCTACCGCAACGTGCGCACCGCGCGGGGCTTCGAGCAGCGCCTCCGGGCCTCCAGCCAGTACCTGCAGGCGTATCCCAACGGGCGCTGGGCCCACGACGTCCGCCCCTGGTTCGATCGCGCCGAAGCCCGGTACTGGTCGCGACGTGAGGAGTCGTACGAAGGCCTCGCCGAGTACCTCGCCCTTCTGCCACGTGGCCCCCATGCCGCCCGCGCCGAGCTCGAGCTGCGCTTGCACCGCAAGAACGTCGAGGCATCCTCCTCCTCCGACATCGTCGAGCGCGCTCGTGAGCAGGAGGCGCGCCTCGCTCGCATCGCACGCGAGCGAGAAACCGCGCGCGACTCCTTCGGCACCTGGCTCGGTCGGCTCCTCGAAATCCAGACCTGGGGCGACCGCACCAGCGCCCTCGACTCCGAGTTCCTCTTCGCCTGGCGCATCGACAAGCCCCGCGCACGCTGCGTCGACGACCGCTGCGCAAAGCTGGTCGAGCTCCCCTTCGAGCTCCCGGGCGGGAACGATCTCGCCAAGCGCGTCATGCTCTTCGAAGTCGTCGTGATGCTGCGAGACGGCGTCGTGGTCGAAACCCGCATCGAGGGGCCGGGGCTCTTCTCGCGCCTATTCGAAGCCTCGAAGCTCGAGTCCGTCTCGCACGACGACACCAAGGCCAGGAGCCGCGCGATCCGCTTCGCCACCGAATTCGTGAGCGGTGCGGCCGAGTCCCGCCTGCCGTCGTCACGCTGCTCGGTCCCCTGCGATCCCCCCGAGGTGATGAAGCGCTCGTGCGACGGCTGGTACCTTCATGCCGCCGCGGCCGAAGACGCGGCCAGCGACGACGTCATCGTGATCCGCGGACCGCTGACACAGCGTCCCTGAGCCTCACCCGAGCATCGCCGTCAGCGTCGCCCCCGCATCGCTGTCCCCCGTGACACGAAAGCTTACGCCAGCATGCGCCGCGAGGGCGATCCGCGCGATCGGCTCCACCGACAGCAACGGAGACGGAGCCCCCTGCGCGCCCTGTTCCGCGCCCCATCGGAACGACAGCTCCGGGGCGCCCTCCTCCGCTGCCTCGAGCACGATCGCCGCCGCGCACTCCGGTGCAACCTCGAGCTCGGGCCGCACGCAACGAGCGTGCTGCGGCGGGCACTCGACAGCCACCGCGATCACACGATCTGCATGCCCCTCTTCGATCCACCGCGCTCCCCTCGCCAGCGCGGAGAGGCTCGCCGTTCCGGTCCCGATCACGGCCACCGAGGGACCTCGAGCTCCCACCGCCGCCGCAATCTCACCGGCTGCTGCGTTGGTCGCCGTGTATGCGAACACACGAGGATCCGGCCTCCGCCCCTCCTGCCGCGCAAGCTCCCATTGCTCGTTCGAATGCGCGGAGGCCAACGCGCTCGCCGACACGATCGAGACCCTCCGGACATCGGGCATGTCCGGCAACCCTTCCAACGCCCGGGCAACGACCGAAGCCGCCAGGCGCGTCGCGCGATCCGCGCGCTGGATCCGGCGGTTCGAAGCAAGCTTGCCGAGCTCGAGAGGGCCAGGCTGCAGAGCATCGATCGCCCCGAGATCATCCGCCGACGTCACCCATCGCCCCGAACACCAGACCGCTGCGCCTCGAATCACGACGCGACGTCGCGCGACAATCGGCGGAGCCTCACCCCCGACCCTCTCCCGCGCCAGCAGCAGCGCGGCGTTGATCCCACCGAAGCCGGCAGACACCGACAGCGTCACGGGATGATCGTCCCGGCGTACTGCTCCCGACACGTCGAGATCGCACGCAGGATCGAGCTCGCCTTCCCCACACGTCGGCGGAACGCAACGTCGCTCGAGCGCGGCGAGCGAGACGACCGCCTCGACGGCACCGGACGCCGCGAGCGTGTGACCGATCGTCCCCTTGACCGTGTAGACGGGACGTCCCCCGGCGCGAGGGCCGAATACCCTGCGAAATGCGGCCGCTTCCATCGCGTCGTTGTAGACGGTCCCCGTGCCGTGCGCGTTGATCGCTCCCACGCGCGAGCGGTCGATTCCGGCCCTGGCGAGCGCGCGCTCGATCGCCAGCACGACCCCCTCGCCTTCCGGGTGCGGAGCCGTGAGGTGATGCGCGTCGGTGCTCGTTCCCCACCCCAGAAGCAGGCCCCGCGTCGGCCCCGACCCCTGCCGCTGCGCCAGCACCAGCGCGGCGGAAGCCTCGGCAAGCACCAGCCCGCGACGCTCCGCTCGGAAGGGACTCGGGACCGCGGCGAGCGCACCCAACGTGTCGAACCCCGCCGCCACGAAAGGCTCCAACGGATCGAACCCCGCCGCGATGACCGCATCGACGACGCCGTCGTCGAGCCATGACGCCGCCTCCGCGATCGCGAGCGCTCCCGACGCGCACACGGCGCCGACCACGAGCACCGGTCCCTGCAGGCCGAGCGTTCGGGCCACGATCCCTGCCGACGCGGCGTAGTGGGCGTTCGCGTGGGGCGCGGGCGCCCGCTCTCGGAGCGCCTCGGTGAGTGGACCGATGCCCCCGGCAGACGTGCCCACCACCAACCCGATGCGCTCGCCTGCACATCCCAGGGCACCCATTCCACCGGCGTCGGCGATCGCGTCGCTCACGCACGACCACAGCAGCCGCGTTCCCCGATCCCACCACGGCTGCGAGCCGGGGGCATCCAACACGTCGTCAGGAACCTGCCCCGCGACCGGGTGCTTCACCCCGGCGGTCGCAAACGGCTCCCATGGCCGAAACGCCGGACGCGCGCCGCAGAGGCCGTCGAGCAGCGCCGTTGGGCCCGCACCGAAGGGGCTTCGCACGCCGACGCCGAGGACATGGATGGGCTCCACGAGGGCGATCTACCAGACAACGAGGGGATTGGGGAACAAGCGGCGCTGCCGCACGGCGGGCTACTTGCAGGATGGGTCGTTCGCGCAGTCCGGATCGTTGCAGTCCACCTCGCCGTCGCCGTCGTTGTCGAGCGTGTCGCCGCAGTCCTCCATCGGAATCCCATACAGCGTGCCGCCCGGGCAGTACTGCGTCCCGACGCAGTCGCTGTCGTCGCAGTCGACCTTCCCGTCGCCGTCGTTGTCCTTCTTGTCGTCGCACACCAACTCGATGGGCGCGGCGTACTTGCCACCGGCGCACGACGGATCCTTCGCGCAGTCCTCGTCCGCGCAGTCGATCTTCCCGTCACCGTCGTCGTCGAGCTTGTCGTCGCACAACGACTCGAACGGGACGCCGTACTTGTCACCGCCACAAGGCAGGGAGCCCGCGCAGTCGCTGTCCTCGCAGTCGATCTTGCCGTCGCCGTCGTCGTCGAGCTTGTCGTCGCACACCGACTCGAACGGAATCCCGTACAAAGTGCCCCCGCAGTAGCCCGCGTTCAGGCAGTCGCTGTCGTCGCAGTCAGTCTTCCCGTCGCCGTCGTTGTCCTTCTTGTCGTCGCACACCGCCTCGACCGGAACGCCGTACTTCTCCCCGCTGCAGAACGGCGACTGCGTGCAGTCCGAATCCGCGCAGTCCACCTTGCCGTCGTTGTCGTCGTCCTCGGCGTTGTTGCAGTCGGCCTCCATCGGCGCCGCATACACCGGCTGCCCCACGCAGTTGCTCGCCTGCGCACAGTCGCTGTCGTCACAGTCAACCTTCGAATCGCCGTCGTTGTCCTTGCCGTCGGTGCAGACCTCCGCGGGCATGCAACCCGGATCGGTGCACGCTCCAGCCGCACCTGCCGCCCCGGCCGCTCCCGCACCTCCACCGTCCTCGACGTCTCCGCTGCAGCCGCAGGCCAGGACCGACGCGCCGACCGCCGCGACGGGGACGACCGCAGTCTCGATCCACCGACGCCACGGGCTGATCTTCTTCTGCTTGCGATCGAGCTCCGCGCAGACCTGGTCGAGATACGCCTTGAGGAGATCGGAATGACGTCGGGTGGTCATGGCAAGCAACCCCTTCTTCGAAAGCCGGAAGCGAACGACGCGCGGGCGATCATGAACAGGTTCCCACTTGCCGTGAGCGGAGGCAAGAGGCGCCGGCGGCCTGCGCTGCGCCGGTTCGTGCGTTGTCCGGTGAAACGTCGTAGCCTTTCGGAGTCCGCAAGCCTCGAGGACGTTCTCCCATGATCAAGCTGCTCAGGAAGTACGGGTTCTTCCCTCGCGTCGCCGTCTGGGAGCTGACGCTGCGCTGCAACCTGAACTGCCGTCACTGCGGCTCGCGCGCCGGCATGGCCCGCGACGACGAGCTCGGCCTCCACGAAGCGCTCAAGCTCGCCAACGAGCTCGCCGACCTCAAGTGCAAGTTCCTCACGCTCAGCGGAGGAGAGCCGCTGCTGCGAAAGGACTGGCCCCTCATCGCCGAAACCCTCGTGGACCGCGGTGTCATCGTCGGCATGGTCACCAACGGCCTGCTCTGGAACGACGAGGTCGTGCAGACCGCCAAGACCGTAGGGCTCGAGAGCGTGGCCTTCAGCATCGACGGCCTCGAGGAGAACGACGATCACCTTCGCCGCCACCCCGGTCACTTCCGCAAGGCGCTCGACGCCGCGATCGCTTGCGGACGCCACGGGCTCAAGGCCTCGGTGGTCACGACGGTCACGCAGCGCAACCTGCCCGAGCTCGAGAAGATGCGGGAGGTGCTCGCCGAGCACGGCGTGCTGCGCTGGCAACTGCAGCTCGGAACCCCTACCGGCAACATGGCCGAGCACCCCGAGCTCGTGATCCGCCCCGAGGACATGCTCCATATCGTTCCGCTCATCGCCGCCATGTGCCGCGACGACAAGAAACCCAAGGTCTACCCCGGACACGACATCGGCTACTTCGGCGACACCGAGGAAGCCCTGCGCGCACAGAGCGACCCCATCCCCTATTGGCTCGGCTGCTCCGCCGGTTGCTCCGTCATCGGCATCGAAAGCAACGGCAACATCAAGGGCTGCCTGTCGCTGCCGTCGTCGAAAGAGAAGGTCGATGACTTCGTCGAAGGCAACGTGCGCGGCAGCTCCCTTCGCGAGGTCTGGTTCCGCAAGGGCGCCTTCGCCTACAACCGCGAGTTCACCCTCGACAACCTCGACGGCTTCTGCCGCTCCTGCGAGTACGCCGAGATCTGTCGGGGCGGCTGCACCTGGATCAACTTCGCCACCGCCGGATCCAAACGCGACAACCCCTACTGCTACTGGCGCCAGCTCAAGCTGAAGGAGGCCCGCGAACGCGGCGAGCCGATCCCCGAGAGCCCCACCCCCGTGCGCCTCCCCGTCCTCCCCTGACCCGATTCGTGCCGCCATCACTGATGCGTTTGCCTCGCGCTCCAATCGGCGCTACAGCTCAGTGACTCAGATCGGAGGCACTATGATGCGAAGCTGGACCCTCGGGCTGCTCACGTTCGGCGCCATGGCGGTGTTCACCGCCGGTTGCAGCGACGATGCGAGCCAGAAGACCCACGGGAATGGAACCGGTGGAGCAGACGCGTCGGAGGGCGGAAGCGCCGGCTCCGCGGGCACTGCCGGTTATGCGGGCAGCGCGGGCACGGGAGGAACCGCGGGATCTTCGGGCAACGCGGGTTCGAGCGGAGCCGCTGGTTTCGCCGGGAGCGCTGGAACAGGAGGAACTGCCGGGTACGCGGGCAGCGCGGGCGCGGGCGGCTCCTCGGGCAAGGGCGGAGCCGCGGGCGCGGATGCGGGCATCGGCGGCACAGCGGGAGACGACGGCGGCACAGCGGGCACCGGCGGGACCGCGGGAGACGACGCGGGCACCGGCGGAACCGCGGGTGACGACGCGGGCACCGGTGGCACTGCGGGAGACGACGGCGGCACGGCAGGCACCGGCGGCACTGCGGGAGACGACGGCGGCACCGCGGGCACCGGCGGCACTGCGGGGGAAGGCGGGGCCGCAGGGACCGGTGGCAGCGGCGGGAATCCTGTGTGCGACGACGCGCAGAAGCGCTGCGATCGCGTCTTCACCTATCCCTACACCAACGAGACCTCGGTCGAGCTGCGAGGGGACTTCAAGGTGGGAGGGTGGTCGTCGGGCGTGCCGATGACGAAGGTCGGTGCGCAGTGGGAGGCCACGGTCTCGGACCTGCAGTGGGGAGGGGACATCCAGTACAAGTACGTGCTGAACGGCTCGCAGTGGGTGACGGATCCGAACAACCCGAATTCCAAGAAGGTGTTCGCGTGCGAAGCGCAGTATCCGGTCGTCTCGCCGGATGAGAGATTCCTTGCGTTCACCGAAAGGAAGACCGGCGCACTGAAGATCGTGGACCTGGCCGAC
>JAKLDZ010000143.1 GCA_022703255.1 Myxococcota bacterium
ATCGACGCCATCGACATGGATCTTCCCCGCGGTCGGGCGATCGAGCAGGCCCACGAGGTTGAGCAGGGTGCTCTTGCCGGAGCCCGACGGGCCGATGAGCGCCGTGAACTCGCCGGCCTCGATGGTGAGATCGATCCCGTGCAGTACGCGCGTGCGGATCTTGTCGCCGTAGTCCTTGACGACCGACTCGAGCTGAAGGACCGCGTCAGCCATTGCGGATCACCGTGGCCGGATCGAGCCGCGCGGCGCGCCGGGCAGGAGCCACGGCGGCGAGCAGCCCGGTGAGCGTCGCGATCGCAATCGCGGCCGCGAACAGCTTCGGATTCAGGTCCACCGGAAACCGCGGGGTGCCGTCGGGATTGCGCGCCAGCTGCATGAAGAACAGGGACAGCGCGGAGCCGATGCCGCACCCCACGATCGACCCCACGAACCCCACGAATGCTCCCTGCACGAGGAAGATGCGCAGCACCCGTGCCGTCGACGTCCCCGTTGCCTTGAGGATCCCGATCTCGCGGGACTTCTGGACGACCGACACCGCGAGCACGCTGGCGATGCCGAGGGTGACGGCGAGCATGACGAACAGTTGGATCATGTAGCTCGAGCTGCTTTGAGAGCGGAGCCCGACCAGCAGCTGGGCGTTGGTCTTCATCCAACTGTCGGCCAGCAGCCCGGTGCGCTCCGCCAGCGCCGTCGCCGCGACATCCGCCTCGAATACGTCGCCGACCCGCACCTCCATCGTGGAAACCGCGCCCGCCAGATCGAGCATCGTTTGCGCAGAGCGAAGCGACACGAACACCCATCGCTGGTTCACGTCCTTGTTGCCCAGATCGAACACTCCGCGGACCGTGAACACCCCGCCGCGCCCTTCCGAGGTGACGAGACGGAGCTTGTCGCCCACGCTCAACCCGAGGTCCTCGGCGAGCTCGACCCCGATGACCGCCTCGGCGCCGATCATCCGGAACTCACCGGCGCGGAGCTTTGCGGCAACGTCGATGATCGCCACGTACTGCGCGGGGTCCACGCCGCGAAGCGCGATGGTGCGGGTGACACCGCTCTTGGTGGCGAAGGCCGAGCCCGCGACCGTGGGCGCTGCGGCCAGCACGCGCGGCGTGGAGCGGATGGCGGACAGCAGCGGCTGCCACCCGGGAATCGACGCGGAGCGTTGGGTGGAGCGCTCGACCTGGGCCACGAGGGCGCCGGAGTCGTGTTGGGGAAGCACGCGGGGACGGTCCTCCGGGGGGCGCACGACCACGTGCGGCTGGGAGCCCAGGGTCTGCTCGATGAGGGTGGCCTGCAGACCGCTGATCAGCGCGGAGGTGAACACCATCACTCCGACGCCCACCGCCACGCCCACCAGGATGAGCAGCGTCTGCGTGCGCCCCTCGCGCAGGAAGCGCCAGGCTGCGAACCACTCAAAGCCCACGGGGAGCCTCGGGGGCTAGGGGACGGGGACGGATGCGCGCGCCCAGGGAGAGGGGACCGGCGGAGGAAGGCACGACGAGCCGCCCTTCCTCGAGCCCGTCGAGCACTTCCACGGCGGCATCGCCGCGCAGGCCGAGGCGCACCGGGCGCTTCACGACGCGCGAGCTCTCGACGAGCATGACCCAGGGGTGGTCGGTGTTCAGATCGCGCACGCAGTCCGGGGGAACGACGAGCGCATCGGACTTGCGGGCGATGTCGAGGTTGATGGAGACGGTCATGTCGGCGCGCAGGTAGGCCGGGGGATGATCGACCGAGAGCTTGACTTCGATCGTTCCGCGCTCGGGATCGACCGCGGGAGCGATCCAGCCGACCTTGGCCTCGAAGCGCTCGTCGGGGAACGCGTCGGCAGACGCTTCCGCGCGCTGTCCCAGGCGCAACGCCGACAGGTTCTTCTCATCGGGATGCGCCGAGAGCTGCGTGTCGCCATCCCGCGCCAGCACCATGAGAACCTTGCCGGGCTGCACGACATCGCCGGGCTCGACGGTGCGCGACAGCACGACGCCGTCGACCGACGCGACGATGCGTGTCTCTTCGAGGCGGGCCTGGGCGCCGAGGAGGTTGGCCTGCGCCTGGGAGAGCGACGCAGAGGCAGCGAGGGACTCACCGCCGGACGGCCCGGCGCTGCGCGCTTGGGCCTCCGCCGCCTGCTTCTGGCTGCGCGCGTTCTCCAGCGCGCGCCAGGCGTCGTCGAGCTGCTCCTGGGTCACCGCTCCCGAGGCGTGAAGCTGCTGCATCCGCTGGTGCTGCCGCTCGGCCTGATCGAGGTCGTTGCGGGCGCGCTGCAGGGACTCGGTCGCAACGAGCGACGTAACCTGTCGCACGACGGAGGAGCGCGCCCCGGCCTGTGCGACGCCGGCGCGGGCCTGTGCGACGGCGGCCTTGGCCTCGGCGTCGTCGAGCTGGATGAGCACCTGGCCGGCCTTGACGCGGTCTCCTTCGGCGACGAGGACGTGCCTGGCGCGTCCGAGGACGGTGCTTCCGAGCTGCACGCGCGCGGGGGGCATGACGCGTCCGGTCGCGACGACTCTGTGGGCGATGGGGCTGCGGGTTGCGGCATGAGCGGGCACGGCGGGGCCGACGGCGGCGCGGACGGCGGTGCCTGCTACGAGGAGGGCGACCGCAGCGCTGAGGAGCCACGGCCCGGCTTTGCGGAGTCTCGACATGTTGAACTCACGCGTTCAAGATTGAATCAAACGACTCACTATTGTACTGTTTCGTGCAGGAGTCAAAGCGTGGTTGCTTCCCCGAGGATCGAGCGCAGAAGGGCCCAGCGACAGCAGCACATCCTGCAGGTGGCCGCGCGGGCCTTCGCCGCCCACGGGCTCGACGGCGCACGGCTCGAGGACATCGCGGACCAGGCCGACGTCGCGCGCGGCACGCTCTACGCCCACTTCGCCACCAAGGACGCGCTTCTTTCGGCCGTGGTGAAGTCCGCGGTGGACGAGGCCGCGGTCGGTGTGGCCGGGATCCAGAAGCAAGGCTCGCCCCGCGAGGCGGTCCGGGCCCTGGTACGCCTGCAGCTTCGCCTGTGGCGCGGGCATCCCGACGCCATGCGTGTAGGCCACCAGCTCGGCTCGCGGCCGACCGGGGAGGTGGCCGGGACTCACGACGCCTTCATGCAGGGCATCCTGAAGGTCTTTTCCCGCGCCGATCGCGCAGGCATCCTGCGCCCCGGTGACCCGGCGCTCGCGGCCCGCCTCCTGGCGCGGCTCAGCGTCCCGCTGCTCGACACCCTCGCCGACCACCCCGACGCGGATCGGATCTACCTCGACACCATGGAAGGCATGCTGCTGCGGCGCGCTCGCCCTCCGCGCGCCTGAGCCCCAGCCCGCATCCTTCGACTACTGCGGACAGCAGATCGAGTTGTACCCGATGCCCACGTCGCGGTTCACGCACCCGCGCCCTCCGCCGATCTTCTGGCGCTCGGCGAACTGCCCGCCCTTCACGTAGTAGCACACGGGCCTTCCGGGCTTGTACTTCTCGCAGTCCGCATCGAAGCGAGGGTCGCGCGAGACCACGGGGGGCGCGGTGTCGACCACCGCCGACGCGGTCCCCGGCGGGGTCCACCCCGGCCCCCTCGGTGCGGGCTTCTTGACGCCAGGGATGTCGCACCCCGAGCCGTTGGCGACCGTCCCTGCGGGGCACCCGATGCCAGCGAGATCCGCCGCGCAGCGGAAGCCGAGGTGGGCGCCGAACTCCCCGGGCTTGAACCGGTTGCGCAGCCCCGTGCGCATCCAACGCGGATACCTGCGGCTGTAGCTGCCACCGCGGTAGACCTTGAGCGATCCCGTCTCGGGCTCGTCGGGATACGACCCGAACCACGAGCCGGTCCACTCCCACAAGTTCCCCGACATGTCGTGCAGACCGAACGCTCCCGCTGCATACGAGCCCACCGGACAGGTGCTCGGCTTGTTGTAGCAGGAGCGCCCCTCGGGATCGTCGGCGCCCCAGGAGAACCTGCGACGCTCCGGGCCGCCGCACGCGGCGAACTCCCACTCGTGCTCGCCGGGCAGCCGCTTGCCCCACGCCTTGCACGCAGCGTCCGCCTGGTTCCAATCCACGCAGTTCACCGGGTGCTTCGACAGATCCTGCTTCGCGTGCGCCGTGCACCCGCCCTGCTTGTGCGTCGCCTGGCACTTCCCCTCCTGCACGCACGCCTGATACGCCGCGACCGTCACCTCGGTCTCGTCCATGCAAAAGCTCTTCACCGCCCACTGGTGCCGCGGCGCCTCGTCCATGTCGTAGTCCGTGCCCACCCAGAAGACCCCGCCCTCGATCTTCTTCATCCCCGCTGGACACGTCGCCCGGTCGGCCGCCCCGGGTGCCGCCGTCGACAACAGCATTGCGTCGGGTGCCGAAGCATCCGCCGCCGCTGCCGACCCCGATCCCGCCGGGGCGACGCTCGACGCAACCGGTGGTTGGGCGGAGGCGACGGCCGACGGAGCCGCGTCCGGGGCTGCAGGGGACGAGGGTGAGTCGCAGCCGGACAGCGCAGGCGACAGCGCCGGCAGCAACGCGAGCAGGCGGGACAAGGCACGGATCATTGCCCCTCGCAGACTAGTGGAGCGCGAGCCGCTCGTCGATCGCCATCGGGGTCGATGCCTCGTCGCGACGACTCGGACATGCCAGTCCGGAACGATCGAGGCGTGCACGCGAACGGTTCCCGCGCTTCTGGCGCGAGGCCGGGTTGACCCCATGGCCCCTGACGCTACCGGATTCGACGGAGCGGCCGCTGCGCCGAATCACGCGTGCGCGTGAGCACTTCATGCGGCAATCCGACGCGAGGTCGTTCGGGGAAGGAGGGGGATCGTGAGTACCACTCAACAGCGCGCGGCTGTCTCGTTCCTGGCATGGGCTGTGTCCGCCAGCGGCGTTCTCGCAAGCTGCGACCTGAACAGCGGCCAGGGGGAGGCCGTGCCGTTCCCCGGCAACCAGACGGTCGAACCGCTCCGAGCCTCCTCGACGCACTCGCCCGTCGAGCAGCTCGGCAAGGAGCTGTTCTTCGACAAGCGGCTGTCCTCTCCGCCGGGACAGTCCTGCGCCGATTGTCACGCTCCCAGCGTGGGATGGACCGGCCCCGTGCCCGGACTCAACCAGCACGGAGCGGTCTATCCGGGCGCCGTGCACCAGCGCTTCGGGAATCGCAAGCCTCCCTCCTCCGCCTACGCCACGCAGAGCCCGATCCTCCACCTCGAAGACGGCGCGTTCGTCGGTGGCAGCTTCTGGGACGGTCGGGCGACCGGCCTGGGGCTCGGAAGTCCCGCCGCGGATCAGGCCCAGGGACCCTTCCTCAACCCGGTCGAGCAGAACCTCCCGAGCCCCGAGGCCCTGTGCGAGCTGATCGCGACGTCGTCGTACGCCACGCTGTTCGAACAGGCTTGGGGTATCGGGGCGCTGAGCTGCGACCCTGCCGCGATCGTCACGACCTTCGAGCTCATCGCCTTGGCGATCGCAGCCTACGAGGCGTCGGCGGAGTCCGACGCGTTCAGCTCCAGATACGACGCCTGGGTGAGGGGAGAAGCGGCGCTGACCGATCAGGAGCTCGAAGGACTCGTCCTCTTCGAGGGCAAAGGCCGTTGCGCGGCGTGCCATCCGGCACCGCTGTTCACCGACTTCACCTACGACAACCTCGGTGCGCCCCGCAATCCGGACAACCCCTTCTACGAGATGGACCGCGTCCTGGTCGACGGAAAGCCGATCAACGCGCAAGGCAAGGACTGGGTGGATCCCGGGCTCGGCGGGTTCCTCGCCGACCAGGACGTGATTCCGGAGTGGACCGCGTTGGCAGAGCAGAACTGGGGAAAGCACAAGGTGCCGACCCTCAGGAACGTGGATCTCCGACCCGGCCGCGGTTGGACCAAGGCCTACCTGCACAATGGCGTGTTCAAGACCCTCACCGACGTCGTCCACTTCTACAACACGCGCGACGTCGATCCGTGGCCCGCTCCCGAAGTCGCGGCGAACGTGAACCGTGACGAGCTCGGAGACCTCGGGCTGACCCGTTCGGAAGAAGAGGCCATCGTGGCCTTCCTCGGTACGCTCTCCGACGGCTGGGGGCGTTGAGAAGTCCGCCTCGTCGTGGACTCACGCCGATGGTGTCCGGCGCGCGGAGAGGCTCGTTTCCCATGCGCGAAGCCGGGCGGCGCGGCCGCGACCCGCTCCGTCCGCGCTCAGCGCGGCGCGCCCGACTGCTTCGCGAGGCCCTGAATCTCGGCCCATGGGGGCTGCATTTCCGAGGGAGCCTCGGCCGGGACGATCTGCCTGGCCTGCTGCAAGCGCCACATGTTGAAGAGCCGGTAGCAGTTGCCGTGGTGGTCCTCTTCGAGCTGCCCGATGGGCACGAACATCGGCTCCGTCACGCCCTGTGCGTTGGTGGTCGTGAAGGAGCCGGCGAGGGCCGTGCGGCAGGTCGACGTGTCCAGCCCGTTCTGCTTGTTGTACTCGGCGCGGTAGTACTCCGGCACCGTGGCGTCCACCGCGTCCGAGAACTCGAGCCAGCCGTTCAACACCTCCTCGGCCGTCAGCCCGACCCCCAGCGACAGCTCGAACCCGAGCTCGTCTGCCTCCTGCTCGGTGGTGTACAGGCCAATCCGATTCGATTGCAGATCGGCTCGCAGCTTCGCCTCCCTCGCGTCGAGCTTCCGCGCGTTGTCGTCCAGCGCCCCGAGAAACTCCGACAGAGGCTCCTGATTGTAGAACGTCACCCCTTTGCCCGTCGGCGCGTGCTGCATCGCCGCCAGGACCACCTCGCCCACCGACAGCTCCGTCGAGTCCGGATCGGCTCCCAGCACCAGCCCCGACGCGCAATCGGCAAGCGCCTTCTCGAATGCAAGGTAGTCCGTCGTCCGCTCGCTCGGGAAGCCGACGCCTTCCAGGATCTCGGTCACCCATGGGCCGAGGGCGTCGCGGGCCTTCGCACACGCGAAGTCCGACTCGGTGCGCGCGATCAGCACAGGCGCCAGCCCTTTGAGGAGGAAGGGCCGCAGGCGCGGGCTGAAGGCACCGGCCACGGCGCTCTGCAGCGGAGCCGGGTTGCCGACGAGCTCGAGGTAGGCGGCCTTGAGCTCCGCGGCGTCGGACGACGGCACCGGGCGCTTCTTGCGATCCGGCTCGTTGTCGTACCAGAACTCGTAGCGCGCCAGCTTCGCCTCGGACATGTGGGACCGGTAGTAGTGCGAGAGCTCGTGAGCCAGAACGAACACCACCGTCTTCTCCGAGAGAGCGGCGATGAGCTCCGTGGTGACGTGGATGTAGGGAGATGACGCGAGGAGCGCGATCTCCCCGTCGCTCGTGCGTTTCTGGCAGCCCGAACCCGTGACCTGCAGGTCAGCCGAAAGCCGGCACCGCGGGGACGGCCTGTTCCAGAATGACAGCAGCGCGTCGCTGTCCGGCCACGAAGGGGTCACGGCGCCGTACGACGAGAAGCTCGTGGTCTTCGCCTTGTTCAAGTACAGCAGCTCCGACACCCCGCCGCCGTCGCCGTGCACTGCACCCGCTGTGAACGCCCCGGTGCGCGCAACGACCCCCGTCACCCACGCATTCATGTCGCCGTAGTCCGGCAAGACCTTGATCGTCGGCTTGGGCGCCACCAAGGGCTCGCCGGTACTTTGCAGGACGCGTGCTCGAACCACCGCGTCCAGCCTGTCCAACCAGATCTGGAGCCGCAGGGCTATCGCGTGATCGTCCGCCAGAGCGCCGGGAAGATACCAGTTGTAGCCGCTGACGAGCGCGTTGCGGAAAGACTCGTAGTCACTGTCCGCCCAGTAGAAGGGGGAGTTCGCCTGGATGAGGCCGCCTCCGGTGACCGACGGGTTGTCCGCCTTCCCGCCGAGAGGATCCGAAGGATCGGAAGCCTCTTCGACGTCGAGGTCACCGCTCGACGAGGAGGAGCAGGCGAAGCCGACCGCGGCCGGCAGGGCGATCAGCGTGGTGCAGGCGATCCAACGCAAGGAAGACAGAGAGCGGAGCATGGCACGGAGCGTACTTCACAGGGGCTTGCCTCACAAGGCGACGTCTCCTCCGTTGCATCGCTCCCCACCGATCCGATGCTGCAAGCTCACGCCTCGTGACGTCTCAGCCGGACTTGGGACGCTCCAGGCTGATGCGCCCGATCGCTCCCGCCCGGAAGTCGTGGATGAGCACGTCCGCTGCCTTGTGACGATCGATCACGCCGCCCGCTCGGAGACACCCGCGCCGGCGGCCGATCTCGTCGAGCAGCGCGTCGGCATCGGCCGGCATCGACGGCAGCTTGTATCGTGTTGCGAGCAGCTCCGGGTATGTGGCGAGCAGCAGGCCCGCGCCGAACAGCGCCACGCTCTCGTAGTCGATCGCCGAATCGGGGATCGCTCCGCCGAACGCCAGTCGCATGCCGCTGCGTGGATCCTCGATCCTCGGCCACATGATCCCCGGGTTGTCCGAAAGGGCCATGCCGTTGTCGAGCATCACGAGCTGCTTCTGCTTGGTCACCGCGGGCTCGTCTCCGACCTTCGCCACCTGACGCCGCGCGAGCACGTTGACCAGGGTGGACTTGCCGACGTTCGGGATGCCCACGATCATCGCGCGGGGCGTCTTTCTCCCGCGCGTGGGAGGCGCAGCGATGGCGCTGCAGGCCTCTGCGACGCGCTTGCGAGCTTCGGCGGCGCGGTCGGTGCTCACGGCGATCGCGACGACACGTCCGGAGTCGTCCGTGCGAGCGGACTCGCGGCGCTCGAGGTGTTCGATCCACAACCGGGTGACCTCGGGGTCAGCGAGGTCGCTCTTGCTGAGGACCTTGACGCAGGGCTTGCGTCCCCGGATCTCGGCGAGGACGGGGTTCTCGCTGGCGCGTGGCATTCGCGCGTCGAGCAGCTCGATGACGACGTCCTGACCCGGCATGGCTTCCTCGAGGAGCCTGCGGGCCTTTTTCATGTGACCGGGGTACCACTGGATCGACACGGAGCGTTCTTAGCACCTCGGACGCCGGGGAGTAGCCTCAATGCCGGGCGGCCACGGCGCGAAGCAGGTGCCGCTGCGCGAAGGCGAAGACCGCCAGCGCGGGAGCGCTCAGGATCACGTTCGACGCCATCACGATGTGCCAGCGGACTCCGGTCCCCTGCTCGCGCAGCAGCGCCACCGCCAGTGGCATCGTCCGCACCTCGTCGTCCGTGGTCATCACCAGCGGCCAGAAGTAGTCGTTCCAGTGGAACACGAAGCTCAGCAGGAACAGCGACACCAGCGTGGGCACGAGCATCGGCGCCAGAAGACGGTAGATGATCGTCAGCTCCGATGCCCCATCCATCCGTGCAGCCTCGATCAGCTCGTCGGGCACCGAGAGCAGCGCCTGACGCACCATGAACGTACCGAGCGCGCTGGCGCCGAAGGGAAGCACCAGCGCGGCCATCGTGTTCACCAGGTGCAGCTTCGAGAGCATGAGGAACACCGGAACGAAGGTCACCTGCGCCGGCACCAGAAGGCACGCCATCACCGTCACGAACGCGAACCGGCTCCCCACGAACCGCAGCTTCGCCAGCGCGTACCCCGCAGGCAGGACCAACGCGATCTGCAGCGCCGCGATCGAAAGCGCCATCACCGTCGAGTTCAGCAGGTAGCGCCCCACCGGTATCGACTGGAACACCGCCCGATACGCCCCGAGCTGGAACGAGGCAGGAAGCGGCGCCAACGGAGCGTGCAGGAACTCGTCGAGCGACTTGAACGATCCCAGCACCATCCACAAGTACGGCCCCAGCCAGAGCGCGGCCACCGCGAACAGCGCCAGGTTCAGCCCCCAGGTGCCGATGAGCCTCGATGTACGTCCCGATGCCGCAGCCATCTCACGCCCTCGCTCGCGCGCCAGCTCCGCGCGCGGCTTCCCGACGCCCCGTCCCGAGCTTCCACGCCCAGAGCTGCAGCCCGGTGAGCACCAGCAGCAGCGCGAAGAACAGCATGATGAGCGCGCTCGCTCGCCCCAGCCGGAAGTTCTGGAACACGTGCTCGTAGATCGCGTACACGAACACCATCGTCGAGTTCGCTGGCCCTCCCTGCGTCATCACCCGGACCACGTCGAACGCCTGAAAGCTCACGATCAGGCTCGAGGTCCCCACGAACGCAGTGGTCGGACGCAGCATCGGCCAGGTCACGTTCCAGAACCGCGACCACCGCCCCGCACCGTCGAGAGCCGCCGCCTCGTACAGCTCCTTGGGGATGTCCTGCAGCCCCGCCAGGAACACCACCATCGCGTAGCCCGTGATCTTCCAGATCGTCACCCCCGCCAGCGCGTGAATCGCCGTGTCCGGACTCGACAGCATCCCGCCCGGGGCAATCCCCCGCAACGCCCTGCCGAGCAGCCCCGCGTTCGCGTCGAGCATCCACACGAACAGCAGCGCGACCGAAACCCAGCTCACCACGTAGGCGCTGAACACCGATGCGCGCACGAAGCCCACGAACTTGCCGGGACGGTTGAGCGCCAGGGCCAGCAGCAGGCCGAGGACGAGGCAGCCGGCCACGACGACGACGGAGTAGGTGAGGGTGATGCCGAGGGCACGGGTGAACTCGCCGGTCTCGAGCAGTCGGGCGTAGTTCTGACCGCCCACGAACTCGGGCGGAGTGAGCAGGTCCCAGCGGTACAGGCTCCGCCACCCCGCGACCCCCAAGGGCAGGATGAAGAACACCACCAGAAACAGCAGCGTCGGCGCGATCATCAGGTAGGGATGGGTGGCATTCCGCGGTCGCAGCATCTCGACTCTCCTGCGCGATCAGTCCTCCATCGCCTGCTTGCGAGCGCGCGCCAGCATCTCGCGCGAGTCGCGGTTGAGCAGCACCGCCTGCTCGAGAAGCGGATCGATGCACTCGCGCTCCACCCGGAACAGGTTGGGCGCCCAGGGCCACGGCACCGCGTGCGCCAGCGAATCCATCGCCACCCGATCGTTCGGGTGCCGTCCGTACCACCCTTCCGCCTCCAGCTTCTTCACCGCCCGCTCCGACACCGGCATGTACCCCGTCCCCGTCGACCACTCGATCGTCTGCTGCGGCTCGCACATCCAGCGCAGGAACTCCCAGGCCGCCAGCTTCTGCTCCGACGGCGCGTCCTTCATCATCAGGAAGAACGTCCCGCCCGTCGGTACCGCCCGCCGCTCGTCGCGCGGCAGCGGCGCCGCCACCGCGTGGAATCGCGCGTTGTCATCCAGGTACCGCACGAACGCCGTCGACGTGTAGATCATCGCCGTGCGCTCCGACAGGAAGTCCCCCTTCGCGATGTCCCACGCGTTGTAGTCGCGCCCCGGAGGAGGCCGCATCGTGCCGTCGCGATGCACCATCTGCTGCCACAGCTCCAGCGCCTTCACCCCGGCCTCTCCGCCCAGCGTCGGCGTCCCGTCGGCCTCCACCACCGTGCCCCCCGCCTGCGCAACCAGCGCCACCCAGAACCACCAGTTGATCGGGCACACCAGCCCCCAGGTCTTCACCTCGCCGCCCTGCACACGCTGCAACGCCTTCGCGTGCGCCCGCAGCTCCCCCCACGTCTCCGGTGGCCTCAGCCCCGCGCGGTCGAGCATGTCCTGGTTCACATACAGAATCGGCGTGGAGCGGTTGAACGGCAGCGCGATCAGCGGCTTGCGATCTCCGCCAATCCACGTTCCCGACTGCGCCAGCGCGGGCACCAGATCGAGCTCGCGTACTCCCGGATAGCCGCCCAGATCCTCGAGCACTCCCGCCTCGGCGAAGTACGGAATCACCTCCCCGACCACATGCGTGATCACCGGCTCGGTGTTCGCCGCGATCGCCGAACGCAGCTTCGTCAACGACTCGAAGTACTCCCCCTGGTACGTCGGCAGGATCCACACCCGATCCTGCGAGGCATTGAAGCGCGATACCAGCCCCTCGAGCACCTGCCGGTTCCGCCCGCCGTAGCTGAACCAGAACCGGACGCCGAGCCGGCCCGCAGGAACCTTCGTCCCTCCGCAGCCTGCCAGCGGCATCGCTGCACACGCGGCCGCGCCCAGGAAGCTGCGACGGCTCAGCCGCGTCATCCCGCTGCCTCCAGGCGCAAGGCCATGCGCGCGCCTCGATCGCCCCCCTCGAACGTGTGGACCTGCCCGGGATCGAACCACAGCGAGGTCCGATCCCCACGCGCGGGCGCGTCGAATCCGGGCACTCGCGCTCGCAACACCGCCCCTCCCGCGTCCAGATGCAAGAACGTCTCCGCTCCCAGCGGCTCCACCGCCGTCACCGTCGCGGTAGCCGCAGCCATCCCGCTCGGCGCCTCGCCAAGCCGCAGATGCTCCGGCCTCACTCCCACGCGGATCTCCTCCGGCGCATCCGCGTGTCCCGACACGCGCAACGTCAGACTCCCCGCCCGGTAGACCTCTCCGTCGCGTCTCGCCATGCTCAGGTTCATCGACGGCGAGCCGAGGAACGTCGCGACGAACGCGGTCGCCGGTTCGAGGTAGATCTGCTTGGGCGTGCCGACCTGCTCGAGGGCTCCCTTGCGCATGACGGCGATGCGATCCGCGATGGCCATCGCCTCTTCCTGATCGTGCGTGACCATGACCACCGTCACGCCGACCGACTCGATGATATTCACCAGTTCGAACTGCGTCCGCTGGCGCAGTTTCTTGTCCAACGCCCCGAGCGGTTCGTC
>JAKLDZ010000144.1 GCA_022703255.1 Myxococcota bacterium
TGATCCGCGACGAGGCCGTGCGGTCCGCGGCGATCGAGACAGTCCTGGAGCAGGTGCGTTCCGCGGGGTTCGTGATCCTGGCCGACGCGCCCTGTGCGATCCGCGGGCCCAAGGGGAACCTCGAGCACTTCGTCTACGCCTCGAAGCCTGCCCGGCCGTAGCGCGATCCCCGGTGCCCGCGTGCGGCTGCGGATGCGCTCCCCAACGACCTAAACATGTCCAGCCAAGGATGGAAGGGACGCTCGCCCGGGCACTCCCCCAAGCTGGGCCGAGTTGCTACAGAGAGCCCTCCCGCCCCGTGCCCTGGCTCGCTAGCGGCGCGTTGACGTTGCCGTTGAGGTGGCCGTTGCCGATCCGGTCGCGTTGACGTTCCCGTCGTCGTCGCCGTAGCCGTGGCCGACTTCCTACCGGGTCATCCTGACCAGCATGGAGACGATGCGCACCAGCAGCGCCTTGCCCTGGATGAACGCTTGCTCGTCAACCACGCCCGGGATCCTTGATGCATCGTAGACCGCGCCGCACTCGTGTGCCGAGCCGCGAGCGATGTCGTAGTAGCGGCATCGCTCCGCAGCGGAACGTTTGTCGTAGCCCTCGGCAATGTTGAGCGGAATGGATAACGATGCTCGCCGCAGCTGATCTGCCAGGCTTGCATGACCGCGCCCTACTTTAGCGAGCACGGCAGTGGATAGGGCGAGGAACTCGATCGCTGCCTGGTAGGCGTCGAGGTCTTCGTGATGGAGTCGAGGAGCAGTACAGGTCGTCATGCACACCCCTCGGACGACGAGCGACAGCCGTTGCGTGAATTGCACGTCGGCTACGGCGACGCCGACGGCGAGGGCAACGGCAACGCTTTGGCGTCGGCAACGGCAACGCCAACGTCAAGGGCAACGGCCACCGGTGGCCGCTCGGAATCGGCGCACGTGTCCTTCGATCAAGCTGGGCTCGCGCTTGAACTGCTCGAAGCTGGTGCGAAAGGCAGCATCACGCTCGGCAGGCGACTCGAAGTACCGGTTGTGCGTCGTCGTGCGCCGGGTTGTCTTGCACACGCCCTCGATCGCGCCCAACTCCGGAGAGTAGGGCGGCAGCCGATGCAGCTCGATTCCGTGTGCGTGATTCGCCAGCCAGGCTCCCCCTCGGCTCCCAGGTTGTGACAAGGCCCGTTGTCGATGATCGGGAACACCTTGCGGCGGTAGCGGCGCAACAGCGCTTGCAGGAACCCAAGGAAGGTCTTGCCATTGAACACGTCGACGAATTGGTAGGTGAACGACGCGTCGTGCAGCGCGATCGTCCCGTAGAGGTGCGCCGTCTCGCTCTCGCCACGGGTCGGTACCCGAGGCTTCCGTCCTACTCGTCGCCCACCCACTTGCTGACCGCTGAGTCGTGCACGCCAAGCTGGTCGGCGGTCTGCACAACGCAACGCCCATCCAAGCAAAGAAGGACAGCGGTCGGGCGTCGCCACGCCTTCAGGTCGTTGTCAGCAAGCGCCGCCGCTTGTGCCTTCAGCAGCTTCGCCCGCGCGCGCTTGCCTCGCAGGTGCGCAGGAACCAACCTTCGACCGGCCCAGATCTGCGCCATGGATCCGATGGGACACGGCTTGGGGCGGATGGAAAGAACTTCTTCCGTCACAGCCTGGAGATGTCTAGCGACCCAGCTTGCCGAGCAGCGCCACCGGCCGATCGTGCTTCTGCACGATCTCGTCGCGGCAGCCGCTCGAGCCGCGCTGCAGACCCCGGCACGTGTCGGGACGAACCTCGTAGATCCCGCATGCGAACCTGCGATGCACCGGATCCACGACGAGCGCGTCGCAGCACCCACGGGTCATGCGCATGTAGCGGATGCCGTCCACGAGCTGCGTGTAGCGCTCCACGAGCTGCTCCCCCATCCGCTCGCGATCGATCTCCCACACGCGCACGTGCTCGGGACGCAGCGAGAAGCAGCAAACGCCGCAGTCCCGGCACTCCGGTATGACCACCGACGCGAGCGCCTGTCGATGCGATCGACTCTTCAAGCGGACCTCGAGGGATTGTGCCGTGCCTTGCGCATTGCCGAGACCGCGACCCGGCGGAGCTCGCGGGCTACCGATCGGCGCCTGCGGCTCCATGAAACCACCGGGTCTCTTCCGCAGCGGGGGCAGCAGCGGAACCTCCCCGGGACGGTCGCGACCACGTTGCCGATGGGCAGCGGACTCATGACCCGCAACTTGAGTCAACCGGACCGGGATCGCAATGCACGCCCTGGACACCTTGCGCGAGCCCGACGCCATCGCTACCGCATTGGCCGTCGCGGGCGTGCTCCTCGCCGCAGCGGTCCTGCTCGGACGCCTGTCCTGGCGCATCGGACTCCCCTTCGTGCTCGTCTTCCTGCTGGTCGGCATGATCGCGGGGGACGCCACCCCCTCGGTGCTGCACTTCGACGATCCCGTCACGGCGTTTCGCGTGGGCACCCTGGCCCTGGTGCTGATCCTGTTCGACGCCGGGCTGCAGACCCCCTGGTCGAGTGCACGCAAGGTCCTCGCGCCGTCCGCGCTCCTGGCCTCCGTGGGGGTCTTCTTCACCGCGCTGATCACCGCGCTCGGCTGTCGCCTGCTCGGTATGTCCTGGGCGACAGCGGCCCTCGTCGGCGCCGTCACCTCGTCCACCGATGCCGCCGCCGTCTTTGCGGTCCTACGCGGCAGCGGCCTGCGCCTCCGACAGCGCGTCGCCGCCACCCTCGAGTTCGAGGCGGGCCTCAACGACCCGGTCGCGGTCATCCTCACGCTCGCCGTCACCGCAGCGATCGCGTCACCCGCAACCTCCTCGGTTCCGCACGTCCTCGGCGAGACCTTCCTGCAGCTCGCGGTCGGCATGGCGGTCGGCGTCGGCGCCGGGCTCCTCGGCAGGCTCGGTCTCGAGCGCGTGCACCTGACCACCGGTGGTCTGTACCCGGTGCTGACCACGGCCCTTGCCGCTACGACGTATGGTGTCGCAACCCTCACCCACGGAAGCGGGTTCCTCGCGGTCTACGTCGCGGCGCTCATCCTCGGACGCGGCAACCTCCGGTACCGGAGCGGGCTGGTGCGTGTGCACGAGGGCCTCGCGTGGCTCAGCCAGGTCGTGATGTTCCTGCTGCTCGGCCTGATGGTGCGCCCGGCGTCGCTGCTGCCCACGGCCCCCATCGCCCTCGGCGTGGTCGGCGTCCTCGCCCTGGTGGCCAGACCCGTCGTCGTGGCCGCCTGCCTGCTCCCCTTCCGCTACTCCGCTCGCGAAATCGCCTACGTCTCCTGGATCGGCCTGCGCGGAGCCGTCCCCATCGTCCTGGCGATCTTCCCCGTCATGGCCGGCCTGGAGGTCGGCTCCTACGTCTTCCACGTCGTATTCTTCGTCGTGCTCGCCAACGCCCTCGTCCCCGGCGCCACCGTCCGCTGGGTGACCCGATTGCTCGGCATGCAATCGACCCATCCTCCTCCGCCCCTGGCCGCCCTCGAGATCACCTCTACCGGCCGTCTCGACGGCGACATTCTGGTGTTTCGCATCGATCCGGCGGCGGCCGTGTGCGACGCCACGCTCGCCGACATTCCGATGCCGCTGGGATCGTCGGTGATGATCGTGATGCGCGGTCCCGAGCTGGTCGTGGCCCGTGGCGGCACGACCCTCGAGCCGGGCGACCACGTCTATGTCTTCGCCAAGCACGAGGACAAGCCGCTCGTGATGCTCCTGTTCGGCGATCCGATCGCGGAGTAGCACGTTCGCCGACGGCGTCGCATGTCGCCGAGCCATTCGTGTTGCGCGCCCATTAGGGGCCCGGAGTCCCCCCGCACAGCGCCGACGTCATGCACGTCGCGCTCGAGGCCATGGCGGAGGCGTCCCCCCTCGATGTGTCGAGTGCCGTCGCAATGGAAGTGCGCGTCGGCTTGCACGCCGCACCGGCTCTTTGCCGACGACGACCAGCGAATGCTTCAGAGCCCATCCTGCGGTCCAGAACAACAGCTCTGTGACCTCTGTGACCTCGGTGGTGAACTCCGGGAGCTTGATGACCGGGCCTAGCCACCCCGGCGGGGCAGGCTCTGGCGCTTCTCGGCGCTCATGTGGGCGGCGAAGCCTTCGACGCCGAGCCCGCGGATCTTGCGCACGCAGGCGGCGCGGTCGGAGTTGAAGACGACCCCGAAGACCCGGGCGATCAGGTTGTTGAACTTGGGGCAGGTCGCCGGATCCGGGTGCTCGGTGCAGTCCGCGCAGGTCGCGTCCGAACGCTCGGCGCAGCAGCCGCGGATCTTGCACCAGCCGGCTTTGGCGTTCTCGCGGCAGCCCGGGCAGCGGCCCTTGAGGTAGGTACGGCAGGCCCCGCAGTAGAGGCCGCAGCGGGCGACGAGATCCGGGTTCGCGACGATGTCCTTCACGGCAAGCCCTCCTCAAGCGGGCACGACGGTCGAGGCCACGCTCGCGCCGCGCGAGGATCCTGTCAACGGGAGGCCGGCGCGAGCTTCCGGGCTGCAACCGGGCGCAGTCGGTACGCCTACCTCGCGCCCCGTCCCCGGCCCTTCTTCTTGCCCCTGCGCGCTCCCTTGCCGTCCTTCGCGTCTTCCACGTCGAGCGGCTTGCTGCAGCAGCCGAAGCCGACCTCGTAGCCGAGGTACTTCTCGTCGTGGTGGGTCACGATGGGACGGCACCGCGCCCGGACCGGACCCCACCAGCCCCCCTTGAGCGCGGAGCGGTGCGGCGGCTGCTTGTAGCGCAGCATCACGAACTCGTTGGCATTGCCATTCAGGTCGAAGACCCCGAAGGGAGACACGCAGTTGGGGTGGCTGCCGATGGGCTCGCGCTGATCGAGCTTGGCCAGGGTTGCCGTGCAGCGCTTGTCTCTCATGCAATCCGCGATCGGGCGCAGGGGCTCCTCGGGCGGAAGGCGGTATTCCTTGTCCTGGTTGCACTTCGACGCATCGCGATCGAATCCATACGAATACGGGAGCATGTCCTCGCCCTCGCAGGCGAAGTTGAACTCCGATTCGGAGCAGAGCCGTTTGCCCTGCTGCTTGCACAGTTGGGAGGCCTCGAGCCAGGTGGTCAGCACCCGCGGCAGCTCCCCCTCGGTGTTGGGGTATTCGTAGCGATCCATGCAGAACCGCATGGGCACGCGCGCCGCCGACAGGCACACCGACGGCTTCTCGAACTTCATGCAGATGGTCTCGGAGTCCACGGTGGACTTGCCCTCTTTGCCGTGCTCGAGACAGCGCTGCTCGACATTGGGGCAGTAGTTGCCTTGGACCAGCACCATGCCCTCCGCGCACGGGGGCCTGGCCTGCGGCTCGGCCGCGGCGGGAGGGGCGGACTCCGATGCAGCGGGCGAAGGACAGGAGCAGGCCGGCGCAGACGCCGGGTCAGCCGACGCAATCGCGCTCGCGCCGGGCGCTTCGGCGGAGGTTTCGGGACACGCGCCGACCGGGGCGTTCCCCTGTCCGCAGCCGCCGATCATCGTTGCGGCGGGACCGATCAGGAGGCCTGTGACGCACGTGAGCAAGGCGAGCCGCGCGCGCCGCGGGAGCCTGGAGCTCGCCCGCGAAGGAGCCTTCGCCTGACCGGGAGTGTGGAGGATCGACAGAGCCATGACCGCTGATGCCGAGGCCTACGGCAGATGCCACAAACGGGCAAAGAAACCGGAGTCCCGTGAGGATGAGCTCCGGGGCGCGTCTTCCCCGCATGTTCAAACATCTCGCGAAGCTCCGAGATTTGGGTTGACGGTAGAAATCCCGGGTGATAGCTTTCGGCGCCCTAGATGCCCGCCTCGGGCGAGGAAGTGGATCATGTCGTCATCCGGAGCACGAAGGTCATCGGCCGCGGTCTTCCTCGCGCTCGCCTGGGGCCTGACCGGCTGCTCCAGCGGCGATTCGGGGGGTGAGCCGGGTGTCGAGCCAGGGGTCGACGCGGCCCCTGAGACCTCGACGGGAAGTGATGGGGGCGCGGATGCGTTCGGAGCCGAAACCTCGACCGAAGCAGGATTGGACTCGAAGCCGTCGTGCATCCCGGAACCGGGGTCTGACCTGCCCGACGACGACTTCCGGGACAGCAACTGCGATGGTGTGGATGGCGACGCCTCGGCGGCTATCTTCGTGGCGCCTTCCGGGAGTGACACCAACGCAGGCACGATGACGCACCCCGTCTCATCGCTGCACAAGGCGGTGGAGCTCGCGGAAGCGGCCGGAAAGAGCATCTACCTTTGCAGCGCCACCTGGTCGGAGGCCCTCATCGTGGGGGCTCCGCTCAGCATACACGGTGGATACGACTGTGCGAACGGCTGGCAGAGGACCAACTCTTCCGCTGAGGTGGTGTCGTCGGATGGCCCGGCTCTTCAGATAGGCAATGTCGCCGAGCGTGTGTTCATCGAGCGAGTGACCTTCAAGGTGGGTGACGCCCTGGTTGCTGGAGGTAGCTCCGTGGCGGCCAGCGTAGTGAGCTCCCAGCAGGTCGAGCTGCGGCGTTGCGGTTTCGAGGCTGGTGATGGGGCCAACGGCGTTTCGGGGTTGCCGCCCGAGGCAGCGGCCGGAACGGGACCGAATGGGCAGGATGGGGGCTCGCTGGGGATCATGACCTGCGCCAAGGGCAATCCGGTCGGAGACTGTGCGAAGTGGGGAGTTGGTGGAAACGACCCCATGACCTTCTCCTTCTCGAAGGGAGGCCGCGGAGGGGATGGCGGCAATCTGGTGAAGTCGCACGCGCAGCAGTCGGGGAGCGCAGGAACGCCGGATGGGGCGGCGGGAGGGACGCTCGGCAACATCGGACTGCCCGGTCAGGTGGGTGCCGCGGGTGGGACAGGCGCGGCGGCCAGCTCGGGAATGGGCACCATCGCCGAAGGGAAGTACGTGTCCTCGAATGTCGGCAGTGATGGTGAGTCCGGCGAGCTCGGCAAGGGCGGTGGCGGCGGCTCAGGGGGAAAGACCGGTTGCGTGCCCAACGCCGATTGCTCGGTGGAGACCAAATTCTACGCTGGGGGCGGCGGCGGGCAGGGAGGCGGAGGTGGCGGGGGAGGGAAGGGGGGCAGGGGCGGTGGAGGAGGCGGTGCTTCGATAGGAATCCTCGCGGTAGACAGCCAGGTTGCCGTCGATCGCTGCACCTTGAAGACGGGGCTTGGGGGCATGGGTGGCTCGCCCAGTGCGGGGGCAGCGGGCCAGCCTGGAGGCAAGGGAGGCAAGGGCGGGACTGGAACCTACGCCACGGGCAACGGCTACGATGGCGGCAACGGCGGCGCCGGCGGACCGGGTGGCAGTGGTGGACCGGGTGGGGGCGGCCCATCGATAGGAATCCTCCACCAGGGTGGATCCTTGAATGCCTCCCAGTGTGTCTTCGATCTCGGGTTGGGCGGGGACGGCGGCAAGGGCCTTGCGGGGCCGGATGGCGCAGATGGGAAGTCAGACGAAACGTTCGATCTGGCGGTCAACTGACCCCCGCGGGTCGAGGATGACATCATGAGACGACGGAGCAGCCTGCATTCCTTGGTTCTTCTGGGTCTGGTTCCGCTGATTACAGCGAGTTGCGGCGGCGACGGCGAATCGAATCCAGGCGCCGCGGGAACAGGGGGCGCAGGAGCCAGCGCGGACGGTCCGCCGGAGCCCGCAACCGAGCATCCCCCGTGCGTTCTGAGCGCCGATTGCCCTGCCGGCCAGCACTGCGACCTGGGCGAGTGCATCCAGGACTGCAACACGAACCTGCCGTGCGCCGAGGGGGCGACCTGCTCCCCCCGCGCCCGCTGTCTCGAGCCCTCCGCCAAGGACACCGATCCCCCCCCGGTTTCCGCCAAGGGGGGAGAGCTGACGCTCGAGAGCTCGTCGTTCCACGTGACCGACGCCGACGACCGCGTGAAGGTCGTGCTGAAGGCGACCTCGAACACCCCGGTTCGATATCGGGTCCAGATCAACGCGCCGCACCTGAGGCTGGCGGAGCCCCGTGGCGTGTTCACCGGCAGCACGACGCTCGAGTTTCTGGTCGATCGAAGCACGCTGGCGGGCCCCACCGCGGCTGGATCCGTCAAGGTGTTCTCGACACTCGGCAATGCCGTGTTCGACACGTCCATCCGCGTCGGTCGCTCCGGCGCGTACGCTGGCGCGATGCGCTACGATTCCGGTCCGGTGTCCCTTGGTCAGACCCGCCTCGCCCTCGAGCTGATCGAGGAGAAGGGCGACGTCTCCGCGCGGGTCGATGCCTCCCGATCGTTGCTGTTTCCGGAGACCGCTTCCGGGGCGACCACGGGGATTGGCACCTATTCCGAAACCGCGGGCATGGTGCTCTCCCTGGCCCAGCGAATCGACGCGAGCTTCGCCGGCGAGCGCAATCATCTCGGAAGGGACATCGGGCGCAAGCTCACGTTGAATCTCAAGCCGGGGCCGCGGGGCAGCCTGAGCGGCACCTTCGAGGAGACGATACACGGGCTGTTCGTCCAGCCGATCAAGCTCGGGGGAACCGTTGCCCTGGAGCTCCGGGGATCCGGCGAAGCGCCCCAGTTCAAGGTCGGGACGCCCGCGGAGATGCCTGCCGCCCCCTCCCCCAAGGACTACTTGAGTCCGAGCCCGGTGTTCGATTTCAACGTTCTGTCCTGCGGCAACCTGGTGTGCGGCACTCCCACGGGACAATGTGCCAATCTCCCGCAGAGCCTGAGCGCAGTCGAGGCGCAGTACTACGACCCGCTCGCCCAGAGCATGTTGAAGAAGGCCGGCGTCGATGCCTTCGTCAACCTCGCGACGGCCTGCGATCATGCCATGTCCCTCAAGTCCCTGGCGGACTATGGAGCCTCCAACAAGCAGTGCGGCCTGGTCGTGCCCCTCGCCTGCGGCCTCGCGCTCGCCTCGGCCCAGCCCACCGCGGATACGGCCAACGGCAAGACCTTCGGACGACTTCTGAAGGAGACCCTCGACGCCCCGCTCCTCGTCGCGAAGAACGACATGGTGGAGGCGGTCGGCGAATCGATTGTCCAGGGCAATGACGCCGAGTTGTCCCGATACGACCATGCCCTCGAGATTCTCGCCCCGGTCAGCAGATGGGTGATGCAGCCGGCGATCATCGAGTTCATGCGCTCGATGACCCCCGAGGCAGCGAAGGGCGACCCTCCCGCGGACAACGCAACCCAGAATGCCTCGTATCCTTCCGCACGGGCCCTGCTCGAGCTGGTGCGCACGAAAGCGCTGCTCGACGCAGAGCGATCGCGCGTTTCGACCTCTGGCAACTGGTCCGATCCGACCTCGATGGCCCGGGACGCCCAGCAGCGGGCGGTGATGGCCTTCTTGGAGTCCGCGGTCATCGCGCAAGTCCTCGAAGCGTGGAATGGAGCGCCGGCGTCGGTCACGGTCGGATTGACGGGTGTGCTCCAGCCTCTGGATCAGGCACACGCAGCGATGTCGCAAGGCGCCAATGCCTTCGGGGTGCCGGGCGGATACGTGCCCTTCGTCTACCGCGACTCCGCCGTGAGCAAGGGCGCAACGAATTTCGAGCAGATGGCCTCCATCGCCGGGGAGTCCTTGACCCACTACGCCAAGGCGGAGACGGCCTTCAAGGAGAGCGACCGTGCCTTCGAGCTCAACGAGCAGCAGCTCCGGGCAGAGCTCCAGAACACCCGAACCCAGTACGACACGCAGATCAAGACGATCTGCGGATCGGCGTTCGACCCGGACGCCGTGACTGGCCCGGAGAGCTGGGCGGCCTGCGGCGCACAGGGCGCGGGACAGGTGGGCGAGCTGGTTCTGGAGATCGAGCGTGCCAACGCCTCCCTGCACTCCGCCGAGGGCCGCATCCAGGGGATGAAGGACAAGATTGCCATCGATCAGAACGCCCTCGTGCAGAGCCAGCAGGTACACGCCGAGACTCTGCAGTTCCTCGATCGGAACGGACAGGCGCTCGCGGCGCTGGCCATCGCCGACGCGACCATCCGCGCGGAGCAGAAGCTGGTCGAGGTTTCGGCCCAGTCCAATATCGCCAACTTCGGGGCGCCCATCGCCATGGCCGCCTTCGACGCCGTGCTCGAGATGATGCGCGGAGCGATCGAAGCGGAGAAGCAGCGGCTCCAGACTGCCCAATCCATGCGGTTCGAGCAGGCCAGCGCGCAGCTCGACCTCATCAACGGAATGGCGAACATCCAGAAGCAGACCATCGACCTGGTCCAGCTCGGCATCGATATCGAGCAGGACTCGGTCGCCGTCCTGCTCGCGAAGCTGCGCGCGCGCAATGCGGTGGAACAAGCGAAGATGCTCTGGGACACCCGCCAGCAGAGCCTCGACGTCATCACGAGCCAGCTCAACCCCACCAACGATCCCGCCTTCCGCATCGTTCGCGACAAGCTCGCCGTGGAGCTGCTCGCCTCGCGTCGTACCGCCCAGCGACAACTCTTCCTCGCCGGTCGCGCCCTGGAATACGAAATCAACCAGTCCCTCGCCGCCATGGGCCCGGCTGTCCTCTCCGCGTCCAACGAGATGCGCCTGTCGTCCCTGTCCAGCTGCCTCGATCTGATTCACAGCAACTATCTCATGGCCTACGGCACTCCCCAGGAGTACTCGACCACCGTTTCCGTCCGAAAGATGCTTGGAATCACCGGCGTACGCAAGGACGAGGTCACCGACGAGGAGCTGACGGAGGGGGCACAGTTCCGCCAGTTGCTTCTGCGCAACGAGAACCTCGATGGCAAGGGCGGCGTTGGCATCGCGTTCCCGACCAACCTGCAGCCCGATAACGGCCTGTGGTCCTCCAACGTGTGCTTGGACCGCGTAGTGAGCGTTCAGGCGCAGATCGTGGGCGACTTCCTCGGCGACAACGACGCACGCGTTCAGCTCGTGCTCGACGGCGGCGGGGTGGTCCGCAGCTGTGGCGAGGAGAAGGTCGAGACCTGGAGCTTCGGTGCGGAATCCGCACCGTCCTCGGCGGCCATCGCCAACATCCAGGCAGGCGTCAACACCTACGGCGAGGCTCCGGCCAACAAGTCCTTGTTCGGGTGTCCCGTCGCCGCCGCAACCTGGAGCGTTCTGGTTCCAGGGGGCTCCACCGAGCCCGCGAACAAGGACCTCGACCTCACGAAGATCGAGGATATCGTGCTCAAGATCAATCACGCGGCAATCCCCCAGAAAACCTCGGCCATCACGGTCGATACGTCCTGCCTCGGAGGGGTCTGATCATGCGTCCGTATCCTCGCTGTCTCGCAGCTCTCTGCACTTCGAGTTTGCTCGCCCTGGCGGCGTGCAGCGACGACGGCTCGGCAGGGGCGACACCCGAGGCTCCTGCATCGGACGCCGGTGAAGAGGCGGATTCCACTGCTGCGGTCGATGCTGCGCCCGAGGCGAATGCGAAGGATGCCGGCAAGGACCAGGAAGCCGGACCCTGCACGCCCAACACGCAGCCAGACCCGCCGGACGACGACGGGCTGGATACGAACTGCGACGGCGCCGATGGGGTCGTGGGGCGGGATCTGTATGTGGACCCGAAGAACGGCGACGACACCAACACCGGGACAGCGAAGCTGCCGTTCAAGACCCTTGCCAAGGCGCTGGAGCTCTCCGACGGTACCGTCAGCATCCTGGTGTCCGCGGGAGCGCTCTCGCCGGAGCCGATCGCAGAGCCCGTGGGTCTCCGGATCTACGGGGGATACGAAAAGGGATTCCTTGGCGCTCCCGAACGCTCGCGCACCATTTTCCACGCCGATGCGGGCGGACTGCATATCACGTCGGATGGCTCTGTTGCGCTTCACCACCTGACCGTCGAGGGCTCCTCGGCGGTGTCGGCGGACCAACCTTCCTCCCACGGACTGGTGTTCGAGGTTGCGGAGGCGCTGCTCGATGACGTCACCGTCCGCGCAGGAGACGCGCTGTCGGGCACGCCTGGCAAGCAAGGCTCGTCGGGGAGCGCTGGACAGACGAGCCAGGCCGGCGACACAGTCACGTGCGGCAACAAGGCTCAGCCCGCCTATGCCGTAGGCGCGGCGGCCAACGCGGCCAATCTCGCGGGTCAACCGCCAGGGAGTATCCCGTCGAAAACTCCGGCACCCACGGGCGAGGCAGGGGTTCCGGGAACGGATGGGCAGAATGCCGACGGGGTTCCTGCGCTCGAAAAAGACTACCTGAGCTTCGCGCACGGAACCTCCGGCAGCAACGATGGTACCGTGGGCACCGGGGGGCCGGGCGGCGACGGGTATCTGGACACATTCACGATCAACGGGCAGCAGTACTCGATCACGGGCGGGCGTGGCGGGAACGGCGGCTGCCCTGGCAATGGTGGCTTCTACGGTGTGAGCGCGGGGGGGGCGGCGGCTGTTGTGGTCCTGAATGGAAGCCTGACGGTCTCCCGATCTCGTCTTGCCACGGGGTTTGCGGGCACCGGCGGCGATGGCGGCAAGGGAGGCTCCGGGGGCAAGGGAGGTCCCGGCGGAACGCCGAACATCACCAAGAATGGATCGCCCTTCAGCACCCCGGCTACCTGCAGCGCTTCCACCGACCCTCTCCAGGTGAACTGCGCAGCGTACGGCGGTGCCGGCGGGGAGGGAGGGCGCGGGGGAACGGGCGGTGGTGGCGCCGGCGGCTGGACCATCGGTGTGCTCACCAAGGG
>JAKLDZ010000145.1 GCA_022703255.1 Myxococcota bacterium
CGAGGCGTTGCTGCTCGCCGACGAGGGGGCGACGGTGATCGGGATCGATCGCGACGCGACGGCGCTCGCGTGCCATGCCGATCGCGTATCCCGATTCGGTGAGCGCGTGCGTCTGGTGCACGGCTCCTTCGGCGCCATCGAGCAGCTCCTGTCGGAGCTCGGCATTGCGCGTGTCGACGGCGTGCTGGCGGATCTCGGGGTGTCGAGCATGCAGCTCGACGAGGCCGATCGGGGCATGAGCTTCCGGGCCGACGGACCCCTCGACATGCGCATGGATCGCACGGAGGGCGAGACCGCGCTCGAGCTGATCGATCGTCTCGATCAAGACGAGCTCGCGAACGTGATCTACGAGTTCGGCGAGGAGCGTCGCTCGCGCCGTGTTGCCCGCTGCATCAAGCAGGCTCTCGCCGACGGCAAGCTGCAGACCACGCTCGATCTGCGTCGCGCGGTGGTGCGCGCGGTGGGGCCGGCGCGCGTGGGCGGGGTGGACCCGGCGACGCGAACGTTCCAGGCGCTGCGCATCGCGGTGAACGGGGAGCTCGACGAGCTGTCGTCGCTGCTCGACGCGGCTACGCGCATCGTGGCTCCGGGAGGTGTGCTCGCGATCATCTCCTTCCACTCGCTCGAGGATCGTCTGGTGAAGCGTGCGATGCACGTTCGCGAGCTCTGGGAGCCCTTGTGGAAGAAGCCCCTGGGCGCCGACGACTCCGAGACGCGGGAGAACCCGCGGGCGCGCAGCGCCAAGCTGCGGGCGGCGCGTCGACGCGGTGACGCACCTGCCGAGGAGGACGACGCGTGACCCGATCGCGTCCGTTCCTCGTGCTCTGGACCCTCGCCGTGGTGGCGAGCGTGGCGGCCTTCGTGCTGCACCTGGGGCTGCGAGGGCGGATCTTCAAGCTCGGCTACGAGATGGGGCGCGAGCGCAGCGAGCAGGCCCGCCTGCGCGAGTCCAAACGCGTGCTCGAGCTCGAGGTCGCCTCCTTCCAGAACCCCCAACGCGTCGAGGTGATCGCCAAGACCCTGCTGGGCATGCAGCCCCCGACTCCCGACCGCATCATCCCGATGCGGTCACCCAACGACAGCGAGCAAGCGGCGCGCCCCGCTTCCGCCGAAGCGCCTCCCGGACCGCGGGAAGCCAACGCCCAGCCCTAGCCATGCGCAACCTCGACCCGAGCCGAGCCAAGTGGATCCGCGTGCGCATGGGCATCCTCTGCGGCCTGCTCGGCATCGGTCTGGGAGCCATCGTCAGCGCTGCCTGGGGCATCCAGGTCGAGAGCGGCGACGAGTGGCGAGAGCTCGCCGAGAAGCAGCGCCAGCGCAGGCTCCACGTCACCCCCAAGCGCGGCACGGTCTACGACCGCAACGGCACCCCCATGGCCGTCAGCGTCGAGGTCCCCAGCATCTCGGTCGACGCCGTGGAGATGCTTCGCGGGATCGACGATCGTCGCTTGCCCGCGGCGCTCGACGACGCCTCGCAGCGCATCGCCACGGCGCTGTCCCTCGATCCGGCGCAAGTACGGGAGAAGCTCGCGCGCCGCAGGCGCTTCACCTGGCTGAAGCGTCGGGCAACCGCGGCCGAGGTCGCGTCGATCCGCGCCATGTCCGACCCCAAGCAGCCGCGTCCCCTGCTCGGCCTGCAGATCGAGGGTGAAGGGCGCCGGTACTTCCCCAACCGCGAGCTCGCCGGTCCGCTGCTCGGCTTCGTGTCTCCGGATGGAGAGGGCAAGGACGGGCTCGAGCTGCAGCTCAACGACGATCTGCGCGGGCACATCGAGGAGGTCAGAGGTCTTCGTGACCGCTCCGGACGTCTGCTGTTCTCCGAGGGAATCCAGAACGAGAAGTCCCTCGCCGGTCACAACGTCTACCTCACGATCGACCAGGGCATTCAATACGTCGCCGAGCAGGAGCTCGACGCCGCGATGCGCACCTACGAGGCCTCGAGCGGCTCGGTCGTGGTCGTGGAGCCCACCACCGGCGAGCTGCTGGCGCTGGCCAGCATGCCCACGCACAACCCCAACGACGTCGAGCACAGCGACGTCGCCTCGCGCCGCAATCGCGCGATCACCGATCAGTTCGAGCCCGGCTCCACGATGAAGGCGTTCACGATGGCGGCGGCTTTGGCCGCGCGTGTCACCACTCCCACGCAGTCGATCTACTGCGAGGAGGGGAACATGGCCGTCGACAACGTCATCATCCACGACACGCACGTTGCCGGATGGATCTCGCCGACGCAGGTGCTCGCCATCAGCTCGAACATCGGCGCCGCCAAGCTCGGGCTCGCGATGGGCGAGCAGCGCCTGTACGAGACGCTCCAGCGGTTCGGCTTCGGCGAGCGCACCGGCCTCGGCGTCGCGGGCGAGAGCCCAGGCATCTTGTGGGCCCCCAAGAAGTGGGCTAAGATCACCTTCTCGAACATCGCCTTCGGCCAGGGCATCAGCGTCACCACCCTCCAGCTCGCCATGGCCATCGGCGCCATCGCGAACCGCGGGCGCCTGATGTCGCCCATCCTCGTGCGCAAGGTCACCGACGGCATCGGCAACCTCGTGCACGAGACCCCCGCCACGGTGCGTCGCGAGGCCGTCTCCCCCAACGTCGCACAGATGGTCGCCGAGATGCTCGTCGCCGTCACGGAAGGCGAGGGTACCGGTGTCGAAGCCGCCGTCCCCGGCTTCCGCACCGCGGGCAAGACCGCGACCGCGCAGAAGATCGATCCCGCCACCGGCAAGTACACCGCCGACCGGTTCACCGCCTCGTTCATCGGCTTCGTGCCCGCCGAAAGCCCCCGCGTGGTCATCGCCGTCGTCCTCGACGAGCCCATGATCACCCACGCCGGCGGCTCCGTTGCCGCTCCCGTGTTCCGTCGCGTGGCGGAGATGAGCCTGCGGTACATGGGCGTGACCCCGCGCGGCGCATCGCCCGCTCCCATCGGTACGGTCGGCAAGGAAGTCGACCCGGCGCGTCAGGCCTACGACGTCTTCAAGCCGCAACCCGCGGTCGCGCCCGTCGTGCCCGCCGCCTCCGCGCAGCTCCCGCCCACCGCGACCGCGCGCGCGACCTCCGACGTCTCCGGGCTCACGGCATCGGCGGCGTTGCGCACGTTGCTCGAGCAGGGGTTCGTTCCGCAAATCCACGGCAGCGGCAAGGTCTCACGCCAGCATCCTCCGGCCGGCACCCTGCTCGAGCCCGGCTCCACCATCCAGCTCTTCCTCGAGCCGTCGTCATGATCGCCCCCAACGATCCCCCCGCCGTCGCTTGGAGCCTCGAGGCGCTCGCCCGCGAGCTCGTCGACGCACGCGTTCTGGGGGATCCCGCCACGCTCGTGCGCGGCGTGCGCCATGACTCGCGCGCGGTCCGCCCTGGCGATTTGTTCGTGGCACGAAAGGGTGAGAAGCTCGACGGTCTCTCCTTCGTCCCTGCGGCGATCGCCGCCGGCGCGTCGGCCGTGCTCGCGCAACGCGATCACGCTCCCGAGGGATGTCCGGTTCCGATGCTGCTCGTGGATGACGTGCGTGCGGCCATCGGGTGGACGGCCTCGGCGATCTACGGTCACCCTGGGCGAACGCTGCAGGTGGCGGGCATCACGGGCACGAACGGCAAGACGACCACGAGCTACCTGGCGAGGGCGGCGCTCGACGGTGCGGGAGCGCGCGCGGCGGTGCTTGGGACCCTCGGAGCGAGCTTCGGAGACCTGGCGCTGTCGTCGGGGCACACCACGCCCGAGGCCGACGATCTGGTCAGGCTCGTTGCGCATCTGCGGGATGCCGGGGCGAGCCATCTGGTCATGGAGGTCTCCTCCCACGCCCTCGCCCAGCGTCGCGCCGACACGATGCACTACCGCGTCGCCGCCTTCACGAACCTCACCCAGGATCACCTCGACTTCCACGGCTCGATGGAGGCGTACGCCCAGGCCAAGACCTTGCTCTTCACCGAGCGCAACCCGGACCGCGCTGTCGTCAATGTCGACGACCCCTTCGGCGTCGAGCTCGCCTCGAAGACCCGGTGCCCGGTGCTGCGCGTCTCGCGATCTCCGGCATCGCGCGCCGACGTGCGCCCGATCACCGAGGCGCAGCACGACCTGCGTGGCATCCGCTGCGACGTCGCGACCCCGGGCGGCACGGTGCACATCGACTCACCCCTCGTCGGCGATCACAACTTGCAGAACCTGCTCATGGCCCTGTCGATCGCGTACGCGTTCGAGCTGCCCCTCGACGCTGCGGCGACCGCCCTGTCCTGCAACATCGCGGTCCCGGGACGGCTGGAGCGATGCGATGGGCCGGGCGACGACGTCATCGTGCTGGTGGACTACGCGCACACCCCGGATGCGCTCGAGCGTGCGCTGCGCGCCGTGCGGGCCGTGAGCGCGGCCAGGGTCCTGTGCGTGTTCGGCTGCGGCGGCGACCGTGATCGCGCGAAGCGGCCGGTGATGGGCGCGATCGCGGGCAGGGAGAGCGACGTCGCCATCCTCACCAACGACAACCCGCGCAGCGAGCCCCCCGAAGCGATCCTGGAGGCCGTGCTGCAAGGGCTCCGCGGGCAGCGCGCCGAGGTGATCGTGCAGCCCGATCGTGCGGCGGCGATCGACCTCGCGGTGTCCATGGCGAAGCCCGGCGAGGTCGTGCTCATCGCGGGCAAGGGGCACGAGCCCTACCAGATCATCGGCAGCGACGTGCGGCACTTCGACGATCGGGAGCAGGCGCGGAAGGCGCTCTGGGAGCGCCGCGAATCGCGCGTGGGAGGAAAAGGCTGATGGCCACCGAGCTGCCCCCGAACGAGGCGACCTTCACGGTCGACGAGGTTCTCGCCGCCACGGGCGGGGTGCTGGTGCGCCGGGGCGCCGATGCCACTGCGCGCGGCGTGTGCACCGACAGCCGCAAGCTCGCCGCCGGAAACCTGTTCGTCGCACTGCGCGGCGGGAGCTTCGACGGCCACGCCTTCGTCGCTGCGGTCTGCTCCGCGGGTGCCGCAGGCTCCGTCGTCTCGCAGTACGTCGAGGTCCCGGGTGACGGGTGGGTGGTGCGCGTGCCGGACACCCTCGTCGCCCTCGGCAAGCTCGCGACGGCTCACCGCGTGCGCTGGGCGCGTGCTGCTCAGCGCGCGGGCAAGGCGGGTCGCATCGTGGCGATCACGGGCTCCGCGGGCAAGACCACGACCTCGCGTGCGGTGACCGCGGCGCTGCAGTCCCTCGCCCCCGGAGCGGTGCACTCGCCTCGCGGCAACCTCAACAACCAGATCGGGATGCCCATGGTTCTGCTCGGGCTCGACGCCTCCCACGCCTGGGGGGTGGTCGAGATCGGCACGAACTCCAGGGGCGAAGTCGCCTGCGGCGCTTCGATCGCGTCGCCCGATATCGCCGTGCTCACGCTCGTGACCTGCGCCCACGGCGAAGGCCTGGGCTCCCTCGAGGACATCGCGTGGGAGAAGGGCGCGCTGCTCGAAGCCGTCGAGCCCGCGGGCGCGGTGGTGGCGAACGGCGACGACGCGAGGGCATCCGCGCAGCTTCTTCGGTCCAGGGCGCGAGAGTCCTGGACATTCGGAGTGGGGGCGGACCTCGACGTGAGCGTGACCGAGCGCGCGCCCGATGGCCTCGATGCCCAGCGCATCACCCTGCGTGTTCGCGCCCGCGGCGCCGAGCGCTCCGTGACGCTTCGCGCACCGCTGCTCGGCGAGGCCGGCGCCTATGCTTGCGCTGCGGGCATGGCGGTCGCCATGGCAGCCTCTTCGTGCGCGGTGGATCCCGCTGACGTCGCGCGGGCGATGCAGTCCGCGGAAGGGGAGCACGGAAGGCTCGAGCCGAGGCTGCTGTCGTCGGGTGTTGTGGTGATCGACGACGCGTACAACGCGAACCCGGCTTCGATGGCTGCTTCGATCCGCACCGCTGCCGAGCTCGCGCGCTCCATGGGCCGCGAGCTGGTGCTGGTGCTCGGTGAGATGCGCGAGCTGGGGATGGCCGCCGAGCGCGAGCACCTGCTGCTCGGTGCGGTCGCCGCCGCGAGCGGCGCCAAGAAGCTGGTGGCCGTGCGCGGCAATGCGGAGCTGATCTGCAAGGGTGCCGCCGACGCGGGCGCCGAGGCCGTCTTCGTACGCGATGCCACGGAAGCTGCCGCGGTGGTGACCGAAGCCCTGACGGGCCGGGAGATCGTGCTGGTGAAAGGTTCTCGTGCCGTTGCGCTCGAGCGCGTAGTCGCTGTCCTCGAAGGCGCGGAGCGGAGCGTTCGATGATCTACGAGCTGTTGTTCCCGTTGCGTCATCACGCCCTGCTCGGGTGGCTCAACGTCCTGCGCTACGTTCCCTTCCGGACCATCGCCGCGACGATCACGGCGATGGTGCTCGCCTTCTTCCTGGCGCCCTGGTTCATCCGCGAGCTGCAGAGGAAGCAGATCGGGCAGGTGGTCCGCGACGTCGGACCCGAGTCGCACAAGGTGAAGGCCGGCACGCCGACGATGGGCGGGGCGCTGTTGCTGCTGTGCATCCTGGTGCCGACGATCCTGTGGGGCGACGTGCGCAACCCGTTCGTGCTGGCGACGGCGGCGGTCACGGCGGGCTACGGGGTGATCGGCTATCTCGACGACTACCTCAAGATCAAGTTCAAGAGCTCCGGGGGGCTGCCTGGGCGCTACAAGCTGCTCGGGCAGACGCTGATCGGAGGCGCTGCGGTCAGCTACACGTTCCTGTACAAGTCCGCGCTCCCCGCCGACTGGCTCGACATCCGGACCCGGCTCTCCATCCCGTTCGTGGCCTTCAGCAAGCACCCGATCGATCTGCCCCTGTGGGTCTACGTCCCGTTCGCGATTTTCGTCGTGGTGGCCTGGTCCAACGCGGTGAACCTGACCGACGGGCTGGACGGTCTGGCGATCGGGCCGGTGCTGATCAACGCGAGCACGTATCTGGTGTGGGCCTATCTGGCGGGCGCGACGTTCTGGAAGTTCTCGATGGCGCGCTACCTCGACATCGCGCCGATCAGCAGCGCGGGAGAGCTGTCGGTCTACTGCGGCGCCACCATCGGCGCGGGCATCGGGTTCCTCTGGTACAACACCTATCCCGCGCAGATCTTCATGGGCGACGTCGGCTCCCTCGCCCTGGGCGGCGGCCTCGGCATGCTCGCCGTATTCACCAAGAACGAGCTGCTCAGCGTCCTGCTCGGCGGCGTCTTCGTGCTCGAAACGGTCAGCGTCGTCACCCAGGTCATGTCCTTCAAGCTGACCGGCAAGCGGATCTTCCTCATGGCTCCCATCCACCACCACTTCGAGAAGAAGGGGTGGGCCGAGCCAAAGGTCATTGTGCGGTTCTGGATCGTCTCGGTGCTGCTGGCTCTCGTCAGCCTCGCATCGCTCAAGCTCCGGTGAGGTCGCGGTGGAACTCAAGGGTCGTGGCGTGGTGGTGATCGGGCTGGGACGCAGCGGCGTCGCAGCCGCGATGCTGTGTGCCCGCAACGGCGCCCGCGTGATCGCGTCCGACACGCGCGACCGCACCAGCCTCGGTGCCGCGGCCGTCCAGCTCGAGCAGGCCGGCGCCTCGCTGTTCCTCGGCGGCCACGACGCCGTCCCCTGGAACGACGCCGACCTCGCCGTCGTGTCCCCGGGCGTGCCCGCCTTCCCCGCGCTCGCAGCCTTCGAGCGCTCGGGGCGCGAGGTGATCGGAGAGCTCGAGCTCGCCAGCCGCTTCATCCACGCGCCCATCGCCCTCATCGGCGGGACCAACGGCAAGAGCACGGTCACGACCTGGATCGCGGACATGCTCTCGCACGCCGGGCTCCGCGTCTTCGCCGGCGGCAACCTCGGCGATCCTCCGGCGGAGTCCGTGGAGCGCGAGCTCGACGTCTTCGTGCTCGAGATCTCGAGCTTCCAGGCCGAGCGCGTGCCCACCCTGCACGCCCGCGCCTCGGCCCTTCTCAACGTGACCGACGATCACCTCGATCGGTACGCGAGCTTCGACGACTACGCCCACGCGAAGGGCAACCCCTTCGCGAACATGACGGCAGACGACGTTGCGGTGATCCCAGCTGGCGATGCGGTGTGCCTGCGAGAGGCCTCGCGCGGCGGCGCCCGCAAGGCTTTCTTCGGCGCGGGCGGGGATGTCACGGTCGATGGTGCGTGGATCCTCGACACGGTGCGAGGCGATCGGTACGACCTGTCGAGCCTGCGTTTGCCAGGGCTTCACAACCAGTCGAACGCGTGCGCGTCCATCGCGATGGCCGCTGAGCTCGGCGCTTCCCGCGACGCGATCGCCGCGTCGCTCGCCAGCTTCCGCGGCCTCGCGCACCGCATGGCCTTCGTGGGCGAAGTGCGCGGCGTGCGCTTCTACGACGACTCCAAAGGCACGAACGTCGGCGCCTCCGCCGCGGCCTTGCGCGGGCTCTCCGAGCCGAAGGCGGTCCTGATCGCCGGGGGGCGCGACAAGCTCGGGAGCTACGACGCGTTGGTCGATGCGCTGCGCGAGCGCGGGCGGGCGCTGGTGGTGATCGGCGAGGCCGCGGAGCGGATCGCCGGGGCGGCGCAGGGAGTTCTTCCGATCGTGCGGGCCGCGACGATGCAGGAGGCGGTGCGCAAGTCCCTGGACCTTGCGCTCGGCGGCGATGCGGTGCTGCTGAGCCCGGCCTGCTCGAGCTACGACATGTTCCGCGACTACCACCACCGCGCCGAGGTCTTCTGCCAGGCGGTCGGGGAGCTCGTGTCCGAAGCGGCGGAGGGTGCGCGATGAGCCTGGCCGCCTGGTTCCGCACCACCGAAGCCGCAGCGCGCGTGCGCGTCGGCGAGGTCGATCGCGTGCTCGGCGCCGCCCTCGTCGGGCTGCTCGGCTTCGGCACCGTGATGGTCTACAGCGCGAGCACCATCGAGGCGACGGTTCGCTACAAGGATCCGGAGTACTACCTCAAGAAGCAGCTCGCCTTCGCGGTGCTCGCGATGATCGTCATGTGGGTCGTGAGCCACATCGACTACCACCGCATTCGCAAGCTCACCTACCCCATCCTGATCGGAGTCACGCTGCTGATGGGCGCGACCGTACTCGGGCTGGGACAGCGTCGAGGCGGTGCGGCGCGATGGCTGCACTTCGGACCGGTGATGATCCAGCCGGCGGAGATGGTGAAGCTCGCGTTGGTGCTGTGGCTCGCCTACTCCCTCGCGAAGAAGGCCGAGCGGGTGAAGTCCTTCAAGATCGGGATGATCCCGCACCTGCTCATGTCGGGGTTCCTGATCTTCCTGTGCCTCAAGCAGCCGGATCTCGGCTCGGCGCTCGTGCTCGCCTTCCTCACCTTCACGCTGCTGTTCGTCGCCGGCGCGCGCATCAGCTACCTGCTCGGGGTCGGCCTGCTCGCCGGCGGTGTCGTCGTCAACCTCGTCATGAGCAAGGCCTATCGCATGTCGCGCATCATGGCCTTCCTCGATCTCGCCGGTCACCGCCAGGACATCGCCTACCAGCCCTTCCAGTCGGTCATGAGCTTCGGCTCCGGAGGTCTCACCGGTCTCGGCCTCGGCAAGGGGTTGCAGGTGCTGTACCTGCCCGAAGCCCACAACGACTTCATCGCCGCGATCATCGGCGAAGAGCTCGGCTTCGTCGGCGTGATCCTCCTCGCCGGCGCCTTCCTGCTCCTGGTCTCGCGCGGCGTGCGCATCGCGCTGCGCGCCCAGGACGACTACGGCAGCTACATCGCCTTCGGCATCTCCGCCCTCATGGGCGTCCAGGCCCTGGTCAACCTCTCCGTCGCCATGGCCATCATGCCCACCAAGGGCCTCACGCTCCCGTTCATCAGCTACGGAGGATCGTCGCTGCTCGTCAACGCCGCGGCTGCCGGCATCCTCCTCAACATCTCCCGTGAGCGCACCCAGATGGCTGCGCCAACCGAGGTGGTCCCCCTGTCCGTCGACTCGCCCGAGGCGAGCGTGACCGTCGTGACCGCCGCGGAGGAGGGAACCGCATGACGCTGCGCCTTCTGTTCGCCGGTGGGGGCACGGGCGGCCACATCTTCCCGCTCGTCGCTGTCGCCCAGGCCGTGCGCGCCAGGGTGCCCGACGCGGACATCACGTTCGTCGGGACCGAGCGCGGCATGGAGAAGCGCATCCTCGGCGATCTCGGCGAACGTCTCGAGCTGCTCGACATTCTGCCGATCAAGGGCGGCGGAGTCTCCGGCGCCGTCAAGGGCGTGGTCCGCGCCACCCTCTCGCTCCCAGACTCGCGCAACCTGATCCGAAGGCTGCGTCCCGCTGCCGTCCTGTCCATCGGCGGCTACGCCGCTGGGCCCGTGGCTCTCGCAGCGCGCTCCATGCGGGTCCCCCTCGCACTGCTCGAGCCCAACTCCATCCTCGGCCTCGCCAACAAGCTCGTCGCACCCATCGCCCAGCGCGCCTACGTCGCCTTCCCCGAAGCCGAAAAAGGCTTCCGCTCCGCCATCGTCCGGCAGACCGGCGTGCCCCTGCGACGCGGCTTCGTCCCCATGCCCTACTCCCCCCGTGAGCAGGAGCTCCACGTCCTGGTCATCGGCGGAAGCCAGGGGGCCATCACCCTCAACCAGAACTTCCCCGCCGCCGTCGGCATCGCGCGCCGCGCCACCAGCGTTCGCATCGTCGTCACCCACCAGAGCGGACGCGGACGCGAGGCCGAGGTCTCCGAGCAGTACGCGCGCGCCGGAGCGAAAGACGACGTCCGGATCGTTCCGTTCATCGACGACGTCCCCGCTGCGCTCGCGGATGCGGACCTCGTCGTGCAGCGCTCCGGCGCAGGCTCGGTGGCCGAGGTCTGCGCGGTCGGAAGACCGTCGGTGCTGCTCCCCTACCCCTTCGCGGCCGGAGACCACCAGCTGCACAACGCCCGTGCGATGGAGACCGCCGGAGCCGCGGTGTGCGTTCCCTCGTCGGAAGCGGCCCCCGCACGGCTCGCCACCATCCTCGGTGAGCTCGCCGCCGATCCCGCCCGCCGCCGTCGCATGGCCGAGGTCTCCCGTTCCCGTGGCCGTCCCGAAGCGGCCGATACCATCGCCGAGGACCTCCTCGGCCTCGCGGAGGGCGTCTGATGTTCCGTGGCAGGGTCCGCCAGGTCCACTTCGTCGGCATCGGCGGCATCGGCATGAGCGGCCTCGCCGAGATCCTCCGCTCTCTGGGCTTCGACGTCTCCGGCTCCGATCTCAAGCACAACAACACCACGCTCCGGCTCGAAATGCTCGGCGTGCGCATCGACATCGGTCATGCCGCAGGCAACGTCGTCGGCAGCGACGTCGTCGTCTACTCGAGCGCGATCAAGCCCGAGAATCCCGAGCTCGTCGAAGCTCGCGCACGCGGCATCCCGGTCATCGCTCGCGCCGAAATGCTCGCCGAGCTCATGCGCGTCAAGTACGGCGTCGCCATCGCCGGCTCTCACGGCAAGACCACCACGACCTCTCTCATCGCCACCGTGCTGCGCTCGGCCGGCTTCGATCCGACCGTCGTGGTCGGCGGAAAGATGGCCGCGCTCGGCTCCAACGCGCGCCTGGGCGAGGGGGACCTGCTCGTGGCCGAGGCCGACGAGAGCGACGGGAGCTTCCTGCTGCTCAACCCGACGATCGCGGTGGTCACCAACATCGACGCCGAGCACCTGGACTATTGGGGGACGCACGAGAAGGTCAAGGACGCCTTCGTGCACTTCCTGTCTCGCGTGCCGTTCTACGGGCTGGCCGTCCTTTGCCTCGACCATCCCCACGTCCAGTCGATCCTTCCCCGCCTGCGCCGGCGCCACGTGACCTACGGCATCTCGCCCCAGGCCGACTACGCCGCCAAGAACGTGGAGGCCAACGGCTTGATGATGCGCTTCCAGGGCTACCGCCACGGCGAGCACCTCGGCGAGTTCGAAGTCCGCATGCCCGGCATGCACAACGTCCTCAACTGCCTCGCCACCATCGCGGTGGCCGACGAGCTCGAGGTCCCCCTCGACGTCCTGCAGCATTCCCTCGCGACCTTCAGCGGCGTCGCGCGTCGCTTCACGATCATCGGCGAGGTGGGCGGCGTGACGTTGGTCGACGACTACGGCCACCACCCCGCGGAGATCCAGGCGACCCTCACGGCCGCTCGCGCCGCCTACAACAAGCGCATCGTCGTCGCCTTCCAGCCCCATCGCTACACCCGCACCCGGGACTTGTTCCGCGAGTTCACCGCGGCTTTCAACCAGGCCGACGTCGTCGTCGTCACCGAAATCTACGCCGCAGGCGAAGCCCCCATCCCGGGCATCAGCGGCGAGTCCCTCGCCCAGGCCCTGCGCGAGCACGGCCACCAGCACGTCCACTTCGTCGGCGACAAGAACGAGATCGCCAACGTCCTCGAAAACATCGTGCGCCCCGGCGACGTCGTCATCGCCCAGGGCGCCGGCGACATCAACAAGTCGGTCCGCGAGCTGCACGATCGGCTCCGCAGAAAGCAGGGCGATGGGTAGCCCGCGCAGCCTCCCGCCCAACCGAAGGGTCCGCCCGCCCGCGGCGCCCGATGGGGTGATC
>JAKLDZ010000146.1 GCA_022703255.1 Myxococcota bacterium
AACAGCTCGACGTACTCGTTGTCCGGATCGTCGGTGCCGTCGGGCTTGACCTCGTTGATCACCGGGATCGCGTCGCACGTGGCAGCATCGGTGGCCGCATCGGGCGACGCCTGATCCGCCGGGGAATCCGTGCCCGCCGCGTCGGTCGCCGCCTCCGCGGCCCCGTCGGTCCCGGTCGCCCCGTCGTCGGGGGTCGCCGCATCGGTCTGCGCATCGGTGGAGGCATCCGGTCTGCGGCCGGGGATCGGATCGATGTCATTGGGGTTGGCGCAACCAGGGGCCGACGCGGAGGACGCGAGGGCAGCGAGAGCGGAGAGGCAGAGCGCGGGGAGGAGGGAGGAAGGTCGAAGCATGGGACGACCTCGCAGGAAAGGCTCGAGAAGGACCGCTTGGAGAAAACCTATCACGCGTGGGCAGACCCCTCATCTTTTTGACCTTGGCCCGGGATCGCGGCACGCTAGCGGTGCAGATCCCAGGCGTCCCCCGTCCGGACAGGACGGTTCGCCCCCCCGGAACCCTCGGGGGCCGCCCAAGGGATCGCCCTCGAGTTCGTCGATTCGGTTATACTCGTCGCGCCTCACGTCAGGCGGAAAGTCGCAGCGGATGGATCCCGGACCCGAATTGGGCACCGCGCAGAGAGTCGTAGGACGCTACGTCCTCCACGGCGAGATCGCCCATGGAGGGATGGCCACGGTTCACTACGGCCGCCTCGTCGGAGAGGTCGGCTTCTCCCGCACCGTGGCCATCAAGTGTCTCCACGCGCAGTTCTCCAAGGACCCCGACTTCAAGTCGATGTTCCTCGACGAGGCGCGACTGTGCGCACGCATCCGTCACCCCAACGTCGTCCCCATCCTCGATGTCGTCGCCCTCGAGGGCGAGCTGTTCATGGTCATGGAGTACGTGCAGGGAGAGACCCTGTCGCGTCTCGTCCGCAACTCCCGCAACGCCGGCAAGCGCGTCCCGCTGCGGATCGTCTCGGCAATTCTGACCAACGCGCTCGAAGGGCTTCACGCCGCCCACGAAGCCGTCAGCGAGCTCGGTGAGCCGCTCGGGATCGTCCACCGCGACGTGTCCCCGCAGAACATCATGGTCGGCGTCGACGGCGTTGCCCGCGTGCTCGACTTCGGTGTGGCCAAGGCCGCAGGGCGCCTGCAGAGCACGCGGGATGGACAGCTCAAGGGCAAGCTGCCGTACATGGCGCCCGAGCAGCTCCGCGGCTCGCGCATCGACAGGCGGACCGACGTCTACGCCGCTGCGGTCGTGCTGTGGGAATCGCTTACCGGGCGGCGTCTGTTCGACGCCGAGGACGAGGTGGTGATCTTCGGCAAGGTTCTGGAAGGCGCGGTCGAGCCACCGAGCCGGCTCGTTCCCGGACTGCCCCGAGCCCTCGACGAGGTGTGCCTGAAAGGCCTCGCTGCAGACCCGGATCGTCGCTTCCAATCCGCCCAGGAAATGGCCATCGCGCTGGAGCACGCCGTGGGCGTCGCCATCCCTCGGGAGGTCGGACGCTGGGTCGATCAGATGGCCGGTGCGTCGTTGAAGAAACGCGCCGACTGCATCGCCGAAATCGAGAGCGTCCCTTCGGGCGTGAGCCTCTCGGCCCATGCCGTGCCGAACCGCCCCACGCCCCCTCCGCCGGGAGTCATGCAGGCCCCACCTCCCGGCCAACCCTTCGCGCCTCCCGGCGTCTCCCACGAGCTCGCCTCCAACATCTCCACCGTCTCTGCCCTCACCTCGCGCTCCGTCGTCACGGCCCCCTCCGCCCACTACGACCCCGGCTCTGCTCCCAGCCAGATCAGCCAGGCGCAGATGACCGTGCTCGCAATGTCCAGAGCCGGTGAGTACCCCCAGCAGAAACGAAGCGCCGCCGTCATCGTGGCCGTCGTGATCGCGGGCATCCTCGTCCTCGCTGGCCTCGTCGCGGTGATCATCGTCGTCAGCCGCACCCCGCACTCGCCCGACGCCTCGGCCGCTTCCACGCAATCCGCATCGGTTGCCGCCCCCCTCACCGCCGCGCCCACGGTCTCACCATCCGCGACCGCGCTCGCGATCGAGCAGATCCCCACCGCTGTCCCGGCGACGGCAACGGCGGTTCCCTCGGTGACTTCCACTCAACGGCCTCCGGGCACGGGCAAGACGGCAGGCGGCAAGACGGGGACGACCGCGGACACTCCGGCGACAGCGACGGCAACCCCGACGGCGACGGCGACGGCCACGGCGACGGCCACGGCGACGGCAACCGAGACGGCGAAGCCGCCCCCGCCCAAGACCGACTGCAACCCGCCCTACACGCTCGACAGCAACGGCGTGCGAATCCCCAAACCCCAGTGTCTCTGAGCTACACTGGGGGCACAGGACCCGGAACCGCACCCATGCGCATCCTCCCCCAGCTCCGCTTCACCGCGACACTCGCACTGCTCACGGCCGTCATCGTGGCGCCGCCGGTCCGCCCCGCGCGCGCCGACGAGAAGCAGGTCTGCACCCAGGCCTACATCCAGGGACAGCGTCTGAAGCAGGAAGACAAGCTCATCGAGGCCCGCGAGCAGTTGCTCGTCTGCGCACGCGACACGTGCCCCGCTACGCTGCGCAAGGACTGCACCCAGTGGTCCGCAGAGGTCGAGCAGTCCATGCCCACCGTCGTGGTCGAGGCCCGCAATGCCGACGGGACCGACGCCATCGATGTTCGGGTCACGATCGACGGCAAGCCGTTCGTCAGCCATCTCGACGGCAAGCCCCGCCCCGTCAACCCGGGCGTGCATGTTTTCAAGTTCCGCGCGGAGGGAGAGGATCCCGTCGAAAACAAGGTCGTCATCGTTGCCGGCGAGAAGAACCGCAAGCTGAGCGTCAAGTTCGCCGCCAAGGAAGGGGACTCCTCGACGCCTCCGGTGGGATCGACTTCCACTCCGGATGACAAGCCTCCGGTCGTGGACACCACGACCTCCCGGCCGGTGCCCGCTTCGGTCTACGTGCTCGGCGGTATCGGCCTCGCGTCGATGGGCGCCTGGACCTACTTCGCGCTCAAGTTCGACGGTCAGGTCGCGGACCTCGAGGACTGCAAGCCGAACTGCGCGCAGAGCGCGGTGGACGACGCAGCATCGACTCGCAACATCTCGTACATCCCGCTCGGCATCGGCGCCGTGTCGCTCGGCCTCGCGACCATCCTGTTCCTCGCGCGCCCCGAGGTCCGCACTCCCGTCGAGAAGCCCGCGCCGAAGGACGCCGACGAGAACGCTCGTCGCTTCGACGTTCGCTCCGTCGCCGGCGGCGCCATGGCGACCTTCAGCACCGCATTCTGAGCCGAGCGCGGCGTCAACCGGGCGAGCCCACGTACGGCTCGCCCGGGAGCGCTCCAACTACTCCTTGACCAACTTCACCACGGTCCCGGCGTTGCCGCCCAACCCCTGCGCCGTCCAGTACACCGCAGAGGTGTCCACGGCGATCCCGTACGGCACCACCGGCCCCACCAGCACTGCTTCGGGCTGTCCCCCCGTGACCTTCACGCGCATCACCGCGCCGTCGTACTGGTACACGCCCGACGCGAACGTGCCCTCGTTGGTGAAGTACACGTGGGTTCCATCCACCGCGAGATCCACGGGGCAGGCTTGTCCCGACGCCAACACCACCGGTGTTCCACCGGTCTTGGCGATCTTCATCACCGCACCGTCGGCCGCCGTGCACTGGCCGTACTCGTAGGTTCCCGGCGATACCCAGTACACGTCCGACGCAGACACCACGACCGACAGCGGCTTCTTCTGGCCGGTTGCGAGCTCCACCTTGCCCGACGCCGGATTCGACTTCGGGCCCTTCAGCACCTTGCCCGCATCGGTCTCGAGCCAGAACAGCAACGTCGTGTCCGACGTGATCCCCTTGGGGTTCAATGCGCCCGTGATCACGGTGGTCGACGAGCCCCCGGCCTTGGCCACCTGGCGGATCGTTCCATCCGAGTTGGTGAACCACGCGTTGGCGTCGTCCACCGTCAGGCTCCACGGACCGGTTCCACTCGAAATCTGCTTGAGCGATCCCGCCGTCCCGTCCTTGGCCACGCGCATCACGGCGCCGCCCGAGCTGAAGTTCGTCCAGTACACGTACTGCGTGTCGATCACCACGTCGCCGGGGTTGTTCTGACCCGTGGCGAGCGCAGCGGAGGTGCCGCCGTTCAGCGGGACGGAGCGAATCTCTCCGTTCGCCTGATTGCTCCAGTAGACCCGCGTGGCGTCGACCGCGATACCCCACGACATCGGCTGACCGGTCGCGAGCTCGAGGGGCTGGCAAGTTCCGCCCTTGCACAGACCGCCGAGGCAGTCGTGGTCGCAGGCCCCGCAGTTCTTCGAGTCGATCGTGCCATCGGTCTCGCAGCCGTTGGCCGTGTTGTCGTCGCAGTCGAGACGCCCGATCGTGCAGTTTCCGCAGTTGGGCTGGCCGTCGGGACATGCATCGAGCGGAGGGGCGCTGTCCCCGTCCTGCTTCGCGGCGTCGGCATCGGGATTCGATGCATCGACGTCCGGCACCGAGCCGTCCGATCCCGCCTGACCGGCCCCGCCTCCCGTCGCGCCCGCGACACCGCCGCCGCCCCCCTGCCCCGCACTGCCCCCCTCACCCGTGCTCCCGCCAAACCCGTCACCCCCGGCAGAGTACTCGTCGAGCGAGGTCGTGTACCTGCAGGCCATGAAGGCCATCGCAACGAAGCCAAGCGCCGCAAGCGTCAAGCCGTAGGATCGTCTCATCGGTCCTATAGGATCCAACCGACCCCGCGTGCCGTCAACCTCGTCGCGCGATCTGACCCCGAAACCCTGGGAGAACGACAACGGCCCGGGCTCGAGTGAGACCGGGCCGTGGAGGCACGCCGGACCTTGGTTTCAACCGGCAGCAGCCGCGGCGGGCTGCGCCTCTTGGGTCTTTCGAGCTTCTTCCTCTGCGATCTCCTTGCGGATCTTCTCCATGTCGAGGGCCTTGACCTGCTCGATCAGATCCTCGAGCACGTTCGCCGGAAGCATCCCGGGCTGAGCGAAGACCAGGACCTTCTGCCGGAAGATCATCAGCGTGGGGATGGATCGGATGGCGAAGGCCTCCGCGAGCCCGCGCTCCTCCTCCGTGTTCACCTTGCCGAAGACCACCTCCGGGTGCTTGTCCGACGCCTTCTCGAAGACCGGACCGAAGGCCCGGCAGGGCCCGCACCACGGCGCCCAGTAGTCGATCAGAACGATGTCGTTGCCCTCGATCACGTCCTGGAAGTTCTTCTCCGTGAGCTGCACCGTAGCCATGGTCGTCGCCCTTTCTCCGTCGCTTCGTTGCCTTTCGCCCGTGGGAGGCGCGGCGACGGGAAAGGGTTCACGCGATGGCCCCGAGGGTCAGTCCACGTCCAACGCCGCGTGCATGGCCATCTGCATCTCCTGCGCTCCGCGAGGAGTTTCCGCTTCGCTCCAGGCCGATCGCGCGTAGGTTCCGTCGGGCTGCATCCTCCACGCGCGCTCGTCGTCGAGATACACCCGCACGATCTTCTCCAGCTCGGCCTTGCACGCGGGGTCCTCGACGCGCACGACCGCTTCGACGCGATGGCTGAGGTTGCGCGCCATCCAGTCGGCGCTCCCGATGTAGTACTCGGGGAATCCAGCGTTGTGGAACACGAAGATCCGCTCGTGCTCGAGGAACCGCCCCACCACGCTGCGCACCTTGATGCGCTCGCTCAGCCCGGGCACCCCCGGTCGAAGGACGCAGAACCCCCGCACGATGAGCTGGACGTCCACCCCGGCCTGGCTCGCGTCGTACAGCCGCCCGATGATCTTCGGATCCTCGAGCTGGTTCATCTTGGCGACGATCTCGGCCTTCAACCCCCGGCGAGCATGCTCGATCTCGCGCTGGATGAGCGCAATGAACTGACGCCGCATCGTCTTGGGCGCCACGAGCAGCCGACGATAGCTCGTGTAGCGGCTGTAGCCCGTGAGCGTGTTGAACAGGTGCGCCACGTCGTCGCACACCGCCGGATCCGCGGTCATCAGCCCCAGATCCGTGTACGTACGCGCCGTCCCCGGGTGGTAGTTTCCCGTGCCGATGTGCGCGTAGCGCCTCAGCCCCCCCTCTTCCTCGCGCACCACCAGCACGAGCTTCGTGTGCGTCTTCAAGTCCTCCACTCCGTAGCTCACATGCGCCCCCGCCGACTCCAGTACCTGCGCCCACTTCAGGTTCTGGTTCTCGTCGAGCCGCGCCTTGAGCTCCACAAGCACCGCCACCTGCTTGTCCTGCTCCGCTGCACGCACCAGCGCCCTCACCACCGGACTGTCACTCGCCGTCCGGTACAAAGTCTGCTTGATCGCAAGCACCTTCGGATCCTCGGCCGCGGCGCGGATGAAGTGCAGCACCGACGTGTCGAAGTCGTGGAACGGATGGTGCAGCAGCACGTCGCCCTGCCGGATCACCCCGAAAATCGTCGGCGCCCCGGGCTCCGTCGCCCCTCCTGCTCCGCCGACGACGCTCTTTAGACGCGGATGCACTCGCGGACGCCACGCCGGGTACTTGAGGTCGGGGCGATCGACATCCATGAGCGAGATCAGATCGGACAGCCCGAGCGGACCGGTCTTCTCGTACAGATCGTCGCGCATCAGGTGCAGCTGATCCAGCAGCCACCCGCGAAGATCCTCCGGCATCTCGGCGTCCACCTCCAGACGCGCCGCCGGGGCGAACCTGCGCTCGCGAAGCTGATCCACGATCTCCCTGCGCAACTGCCCCGGTCGCTCCCCCATGTCCTGATACAGGTCGTCCTGGTAGTCACCCGTGTCGACCACGATCGAACGCGTGATCCGGAAGTAGTGCACCTCCGAGATCTCCTCGCCCGGAAAGAGCAGATCCGTGCTGTTCGCGATCACCTCCTCCAACGGCACGTACGTCACCCCGTCGGGCAGCCGCACCCAGCGCGCCCGGTTGCGCGGAACCTTGATCCGAACGAATCGCGTCGGACCGTCCGCCTCGCGCAGACGCACCGCCAACGACAAGCTCAGGTTCGAGATGAACGGGAACGGATGGCTCGCATCCACCGCGAGCGGCGTGAGCACCGGGTCGATGTTCTCCAGGAAGAACGCCCTGCACCAGCGCTTCATCTCGGCGTCGATGTCCGCCCACGCGCTGAAGTTCACCCCCCGATCCCTCAGCAACGGGATGAGCTTGAGGTTGAAGCAGTCCGCCTGCCTCGAGATGATGTCCGCAATCAGCGGACGGCACGCCGCCAACTGCTGCCGCGGCGTCTGCCCGTCCGCCGACAGCGTCTCCACACCCATGCGCACCCGCAGCTTCAAGCCGCCAATGCGCTTCATGAAGAACTCGTCCATGTTGGACCCGACGATCGCGATGAACTTCACGCGCTCGAGCAGCGGCACGCGGTCGTCCTCCGCCAACGCCAATACCCGGCTGTTGAACTGCAGCCAGCTCAGCTCGCGGTTCAGCAGGTGCTCCGAGGGCACCCACCCGCTCTCCGGGTGATCGACGGAGTCGTGAGGGCGGGACGGCGCCAGGGGTGAGGTTTCGACAGGGGCAGTCATGATTTGCGCGGCAGCTCCGGGGACTCGGGACATGATACTGCGCACGATCTCCGGCCACCCAGAAAGCCGCCACGATCACCGAACGGCTCGGACGCTCGACACACGCCCCGCCACCCGCGGAGGTCGTCCCGGACGCTGCTCCGCAATCGCGCGGGGGATGTCACCAGGGAAGCGGGATCGGGAAGGGGAACGGCGTCGCCGGCGCGGTCGAACCCGACGCCCGCTGACGTCGCCAGTTCGCCGCGGTCTGCTGCACGACCGGGAGACGGATCTGCGGCGAGGGGTGAGTGCGCAGGAACCCCAGCAGCGCTGCCTCGATCCCGAAGCTCTCCAGCCGCGAGAAGAAGCCAAGCGTCAGCGTGGCCCCCTCCTCCGTCCACGTCCCCCCCTGCCGACGCGCCCCAGCGTCGAGTACGTTGTTCATCCCGTACATGTCGGCTTCGATCTCGATCGGCTGGTTGAACAGGGGAACCGCACCGCTCAGCACACGCGCGACGTCTTCGCCCGTCACCCCACCGCTCACCCCGTTCGCACACCCCGTGTGCCCCCGATAGTGGTGCGCCAGCTCGTGCCCCATGACGAACGCGATCTGCTGATCCAGCAGGAACTTCTGCCGGGCCAGCTTCCGCGTGTCGAGCGCCTGCGGCAATGGCAACGACCCCGGCGGCAAGGCAGGAACCGCCTGCCCGCTCCTCACCTTGTTCGCCACCTCGCCGATGTACTGATCATATCGGTTCGTCCCGTTGAGCTCGTCGAACGCCCGCGCCTCCGATCCGCCCGACTCCATCAACAGCAGCGGCACCGTGATCCCCATGTATGCCTTGCCGCTCTTGTCGCACCCCGCGAACGCGTTGACCTCCTTCGGATCCTCGATGACCACGAGCGGAATGCCCATCACCTTCGCTCGCGCGCTGTCCGGAAGCGCTGCCACGAGCTCGTCGAGCACCACCTTCGCTTCGGATCGGATGAACGCTCCGGTCATGCTCCCATACACGTCGTAGGAGCCGAGCGGAGGAGCCGCGAGCGGTACGGCCGCTGGCTGCGGCGCGGGCGTCGTCGGCTGCCCCTGCGGGTATTGCCCCTGCGGGTATTGCCCCTGCGGGTATTGCCCCTGCGGGTACTGCCCTTGCGGGTACTGCCCTTGCGGGTACTGCCCTTGCGGGTACTGCCCTTGCGGGTACTGCCCTTGCGGGTACTGCCCTTGCGGGTACTGGGCCGTACGCGACTCCTGCGCGCATCCCCCGCCCGCTCCGACCGCCACCGCCAACCCCAACAGCACCACGAGCCTGGTTCTCATCATCAACCTCGGAATACGTAGATACCCTCGGGCTACTCCCCGGTCCACTCCCGCTGAGCTCGGGGCTTCGACGTCGAGCCCCGCGACGGGCGTGCGAGTCGTTCCACGGCCGCGCCGAGACCCCGGAGGTGCGCCCGGGCCTACCCGAACAGGTCGCGCAGCTTGTCCAGGAAGGTCCTGCGCTGGGGTTGCGCATCGGCGCCCATCTCCTTGGAGAGCTCCTCGACGAGCTGACGCGCGCGCTCCGAGAGTTGCGTGGGGACTTCGACCACGACCTCGACGATCTGGTCGCCGCGTCCTCCGAGCACGCGGCGGGGGATGCCCTTGCCGCGGATGCGCAGCATGGCCCCCGGCTGCGTCCCCTGGGGGATTCGCAGCTTGCCCTTGCCCTCGAGGGTCGGCACCTCGACCTCCGAGCCGAGCGTGGCCTGGGGAAATGTTACGGGAACCGAACAAACGATGTCATCCCCCGACCGCTTGAAGAACGGGTGCGAAGCGACCTTGATGACGAGCTCGAGGTCGCCGGCTGCTCGCCCCGCTCGGGGCACGTTGCCGGCCCGATCCACCAGGTGCGTGGCGCCGTCTTCGACCCCCGGGGGGATGTGGACGACCACGGTCTTCTTGCGACGCGACAGGCCGTCGCCGCGGCAGGTTCCGCAGGGGACGCTCACCAGTCGTCCGGTCCCGTGGCAACGCGAGCACGTGCGCTCCACGGCGATCGGGAGCATGGCTTGATGGAAGCGGACCTTGCCGCGTCCGTTGCAGGCGCCGCAGACGGGACGGTTGGAACCGGGCGACGCGCCGGTTCCCTGGCAATCGGAGCACGACTCGACGCGCTCGTACTCGATCTCCTTCTCGCAGCCGAACACGGCCTCCTGGAAGGTCAACGTGACGTCGCGCCGCAGGTCCCCTTTGTCGCCCTTGCCACCGAAGCCGAAAGCCCCGAGCAGGTCCCCGAAGACGCCGTCGAACCCCATGTCCGCGATGTTGGAGAAGTCGAAGGGCATGCCGCCGAAGGGACCCGTGCCAGCGCCGGCGCCTCCGACCCCCGCGGCCCCGAAGCGGTCGAACATCGCCCTCTTCTGCGGGTCACTCAGGAGCTGATAGGCCGCGTTGATCTCCTTGAAGCGCTCCTGCGCCCCCGGATCGTCGGGATTGCGGTCGGGGTGGTGCCTGGCGGCCAGCTTGCGGAAAGCCGACTTGATCTCATCGGGAGTCGCCTCCCGCGGCACCTCGAGGAGCTCGTAGGGATCGCGCACGAGCCGGGACATAGCACGCTGTTGCTCTCCCCGCACCGGCGGAACAGGAGGGGGAGGGCTTCGAGGGAGCGCGCGGAAAGGGCTGATGCGGCGCGACGCGATCCGCTATGATCCGGCGACCTTGGGGACGGAGGCCCTGGCACATGGGGATTCAGGAACTCGCATCGCGGCTCGCCAGCACGACTCGCACCGGCATGACCCCGGAGCTCGCCAAGAAGCTCAAGCTTCGGGACACCGACACGTTCCGCGGACAGCTCCTCGGCATGAGCACCGAGACGAATGGACCGCTCGGCGTCTACCTCGTCGGCGTGTACGTCGTCGATGACACCGACTTCTGGAGCGACGGCGAAATCTACCGTTGGACCATCCCGGTCCTCGGCGACAAGAACGGCAAGGCGCGCTGGAGCGCACTGAGCGGTCTGCCCGAAGGTGACCCGCCGCATGACGTCGGCTCCCACGAGTGGATGACCAACATCCACCTCAACGACCTGCCGCTGCTCGCCGTCATCCCGCCGGATCCGGACATCGACTCCTGCACGATCCGCATGGCGTTCTACGATGACGACGGCGCGCTGGCCGATGTTCCCAAGGCCATGGGCGCCGGCTACGAGGCCCTGGCGACCTGCCAGCACGTCGTGTCGGGTCCCGATCAAATCATCCAGCCCGTGCGCCACGCGATCTTCACCTCGCTGCGCGCCGAGCAGGACGACATCCTGATCGATCAGGACCTGATCCTGCGTCGCGGCGAGCGGATGAACTTCAACTGCGGCTTCGTCGGGTCGGTCATCAACTCGATGATCCGCGTGTACTACTTCATCAAGGACGAGCAGCGCACCGAGCAGGCAGGCCCGGAGATGCTCCGCAAGGGGCAGATGGAGATCGTCCGGTTCAAGTCCAAGATGGAACCGGGCGGACGCATCGCGCTGTTCGCGCGCGGCGCCGACGTCACCGCGCCCGCCTTCGGCGAGCTCAACACCGACACCCCGTTCGTGAACAAGGTGCTCGACGATCGCTCCGTGCACACGGTGAAGGACGGCTTCGAGATCCGGGCCGCCGGTCCCGCCAAGTTCATCGCGTTCTACACCCCGCCCCAGGCCGTCACAGCCTGAGCGTGCCGCGGCTGCTCCGCCGCCTCCTCCACCCAGCCAGCACCCCGGCGGACATGAGCACCCAGCCGGCGCTCGTGGGTCCGGTGCCCCGCGTGCGGCAACCGCATCCGCCGTCGTCCGGCGTGTCGACGGCCGCGGGCTCCGCGGTCTCCCCTGCCTCGCCCGCAGCCCCTCCATCTCCCGGCTCCCCCGCCGCCGCCTCGACGCCTCCGCTCGCGTCGGATCCGCCGGCTCCCACGTCGGGTTCCGCCTCCGGTCCCGCCTCCGGTCCCGCCTCGGGACCCTGCTCCGGCCCCGCGTCCGGCGCCACGATCGGCGAGCAGGTGCCGAGGGTTCCCACGGCCGTCGGGATCTGCTTGCAGGTCCCTCCAGGCTCGCAGTCCGCCGAGGTGCAGCAGAACCTCGCGCACTTGAACGCACCGCCGCAGTACGTCCCCGACTTGCAGAGCAGACTCGTCTGATCGCACAGGCCCCCCTGCTCCACCGTGTGCACCCCCGGCTCGCAAACCGCTTCGCCGTACTCGTCGAGCGTGCACACCTCTCCCTTCGCTCCGTCACACCCGTCGTTCGTCAGGGGATTGCACGCGCTCGTGGCGGGGAAACACTTGCCGTCAACGTCCGCGAGAACGTCGATCACCACATCGCCGGCGCCGGCATCCTCGCACACACCGACCGTGAGCCCGGTCGCGTTCGCAGGCGAGACCTCCTCGCCACTCTCCACCTGGAGCCAGGCTACGTACCTCGATGCCAGCGTGTACAGGCCGCCGTCTCCACAGTAGTCGGTCGACTTCGCCCACGCGCGCGAGGTCACCCCCACGAGCCACAGCTCGCAGCCCTTGAGCACGTAGGCGGGTCCGCCGCTGTCCCCGTTGCAGGTATCGGGTTTGCCCGGCTTGCCAGCGAGCATCTCGGTATCGACATGGCGGACGTGGGGGGTCACCGCCTTGTACAGATCCCCCGAGGTCCACGGCATCTCGTAGATGCCGTAGCCTGCGATGTGGATATCCCGGTTGGGATAGAGCACGGGGTCGATCTCGTCGGGTGGCAGGACCGGCGTCACCTTCGCTCCCGCGATCGGCTCCTTCAAGACCACCACGCCGATGTCGTTCACCAGCCCCATCCCGTCCGGATCCTTCTTCGCCATCGGGTCGTAGTCCGGGTGCGGCAACGCCTTCACCACCTCGTGCAGCTCGCTCTGGCTCAACGACGCCGGATGCGTGACTCCATAGGCGATCCACACGTCGCCCGAG
>JAKLDZ010000147.1 GCA_022703255.1 Myxococcota bacterium
TTCGGAAAGGGCGGCCCGGGATTCGTTCACATCGGGTGGAGTGAGAAGAAGTACCGGCACGGCGACGTGCGAATCAAGACGCAGGGCGGGTGGCGCATCGAGCCACCGACGCTCGTGTCCACGCGCAAGTACGACGACGGCGTGCTGGGGTTGGGGGGAGTGCGGCTGGTCCCGTCGGATGCGGGCGCGCGGGCCTCGCTCGCGGTGGAGGCCTCCGCGGTGCCGGGAAAGGTCCGTTGGGACGTCGCCTTCCGCCTCGCGGACCCTGCGGCGAGCCTGACCCTACGGGTCTCGGGGGCCTCGCCGCTGACGGTCACCTCCGCGGACACCAAGGTCGCCGCGGGGCCGGGAGGCATCCGGCATGTGGCCCTCGAGAGCCCGGGACCGGGAGGGACGATCGAGGTTGCCCCGAGTGGTCAAGCCGAGCTGATGGGGGTGGTGATCGAGTCCTCGGAGCCGGGGGTCGTGGTGGACACGCTCGGGTTGAACGGGGCGAGAGTTGCTTCGGCTCTCGCGATGGATGAGGCGTCGTGGGTGTCCGCCGTGTCGCGTCGGGCCCCGGACCTGGTGGTGATCGCGTATGGCAGCAACGAGTCGAGCGACATGAAGTTCAACGCTGCGCGCCACGCATCGGCGGTGGAGTCGTTGTTGCGGCGGATTCGTGCCGGGGCTCCGAACGCGGACTGTCTGGTGTTCGGACCGGTGGATCGGGGCGGCAAGCGGTACGGTGAAACGGTGGAGCAGATCAACGCGGCGCAGCGGGATGCGGCGCAGCGGGCCGGATGCGCGTTCTGGAGCGGCCAGATGGCGATGGGGGGCAAGGGGAGCATGGAGCGCTGGGAGGTGGAGACGCCTCCGCTCGCTCAAGCGGATCTGCTGCATCTCACGCCCAAGGGCTACGAGCGTCTGGGCAACATGCTGGCGCGGGATCTGCTGCAGGCCTTCGACGCGCACTCCAGCGCGTCGCCACAGGCTTCGGCACCGTAGGTCATCGGCCGAGTCGCACCTGTCCCTGGCAGCGGCAATCGGGTATTCTGACGTCGGACCGCGTGACGTCCGTGGCGCCTCGGGTGCCCGGCCCACACTTGGAGGCTTCGATGCGCACCGGCTTGTTGCTTGCGAACGCTGCTCGCTTGTCGGCTCTGGTCCTGGCGTGGGGGCTTGTCACCTCTTGCAGCGCGAACTCGGCGGACAACGAGGTCTCCGCGGGTGGTAGTGGAGGAAGCGACGGAGGTGCTGCGGGATCGGGCACCGGCGGCACCATCATGATGGACAGCAGCGTCGGGGATGGCGAGCTCACCGAGGCCGGGGCGTGCGTCGGTGACTCGTTCCCAGGGAAGCTCGCGCCGCTCGACGTGCTGGTGCTGCTCGACGCGACGGGGTCGATGAACGGAGCAGGGGACTCTCCGGCGGTGTGGCCGGACGTGACGGCTGCGCTGTTGGCGATCATCCAGGATCAGAAGACCGAGGGGATCGGGATGGGGCTGACGTACCTACCGGTGCCGCCCCCGGCGGGCTTCAAGGTGCCGGGGTTCTGCAAGGTCGATGCGGACTGCCCGGGTGCGACGGGGCCGTGCCAGGCGCCGATCCTCGGGATGTTCAAGACGTGCATCCATGCCTGCAACGCGGATACGGATTGCGGGCTGTACGGCCCGTGCATCAAGATCCCTGGCAACCCGGCGAAGCAGGTTTGCAACGGGGCCCAGACGCCCGGCGTGTCGTGTGACGCGAACGACTACGGCGCACCGGTGATCCCGATCGAGACGCTTCCGGCGAACAAGGATGCGCTCGTGAACGCGATCTCGAACAAGGATCCGGACGGGGCGAACACCTCGACGCAGCCTGCGCTCGAGGGGGCGTTGAAGTACGCGCACAAGTGGGCGGTGGATCATCCGAGCCACCTGACACACGTGTTGTTCGCGACGGACGGCCAGCCGATCAGCTGCACGTACAACAGCATCGAGGGAGCTGCCGCGGCGGCGGAGACGGCCTTCAAGGACAACCCGTCGGTGCCGACGTTCGTGCTCGGGGTAGGGGACCCAGGGGATCTGAACCTGATCGCGAACAAGGGAGGAACCAGCACGGCGTACATGGCGAACAGCTCGACCGTGGCCTCCACGATGGTGGACATCTTCAACGAGATCCGCGCGAACGGCGCGTGCAAGTTCCAGATCCCGGCGCCGCAGCCTGGCAAGACGCTCAACTACGACGCGGTGAATGTGTCGTACACCGAACTTGGCACCAACGAGATCGTGACGGTGAAGTACGTGGAGAGCGTGGGTGAGTGCGATCCCAAGGAGGGGGGCTGGTACTACGACGACCCGACGAAGCAGAGCCCGACCAAGATCCTGCTGTGCCCCGCGACCTGCGAGCAGGTCAAGCTCAGCGAGGAAGGCGTCGAGATCCTCCTGGGCTGCAAGACCATCCCGAAGTAGCCCGCGCCTAACGGACCACCCCGGTCGATTGTCGTGCCCCAGAGCTGCGGCAGGAGTAGCGTGCAGCCCGCGAAAGGACGCTCGATCCCGATGACCCGTTCCCTGTCGATCCCCTGTCTGCTTCCCCTCGCGCTCCTGTTGTCCTCGGTCTCGTCGTGCTCGCAGTCGACTGCCATGCCGGGCACCGGGCTCGGTACCTTCGCGATCAGCGCGACGCGCACCGCGGACACGTGCGGCAGCGGAATCGCCTCGGAGGCGTCCTGGAAGTTCGACATCGAGCTCTCGGTTGACGATTCGCAGCTCTACTGGCGGCAGGACGATGCGACGGTGTCGGCGTATCTGAACGCGTCGAACGAGGCGACGTTCGAGGGGAGCATGACCTCGACGCTGGAGCCGGATGCGGGGGCAGCGGCGTGCGTGGTCACGAGGACGGATTCGACGGTGATCAAGCTCGACGCGAAGACCGACACCAAGGCGGTGAGCGGCACGATCTCGTTCTCCTTCGCGGCGGAGCCGGGGCGCGATTGCACCAAGCAGCTCGCAGCGGCGGGCGGGAGCTTCGCCGCGCTCCCTTGTGCGCTCTCCTACTCGTTCACCGGCGTGCGCACCAAGGCCCCTTGAGCCTCCGCCTCCCGGCCCCGAGGCCAGCCAGCGCCAGCAGCGCTCCGACCCACCACGTCGCTCCTCCCGACGTGCCGCCGTGCGGTGATGCCCGACATCCCCCCGCTGCCGTCGTCTCCTCCCAGGCCGGGTCCGCGGACAGCTCCTCCTCTGTCTGATCCTGCGGCGTTCCGCTGCATACGTCCTTCTGATCGGGATTCTCCTCCCCCGGGCAGTTGTCCTGATCGTTGCCGACGCCGTCCCCATCCAGATCGTCGTCGCACGCGTCCCCCATCCCGTCCGTATCCAGATCCGCCTGATCCGGGTTCTTCAACGAGACACACGTGTCCGCTGCGTTCGCAACGCCGTCCCCGTCCTTGTCGTCATCGCATGCGTCGCCCACTCCGTCGCCGTCCAAGTCCTCCTGCCCAGGGTCGCTGGCTCCCGCGCACACGTCCTCTTCGTCCGCAACTCCGTCGCCGTCCTTGTCGTCGTCGCACGCGTCTCCCACCCCGTCGCCGTCCGCGTCCTTCTGCCCTTCGTTCGCCACCTCGACGCAGTTGTCCTTGCCGTCGATGACCCCGTCCGAGTCGTCGTCGCCGTCGCACGCGTCTCCGCGGCCGTCCCCGTCCGCATCTTCCTGTCCGGGGTTCTTCACCTTCGGACAGTTGTCGTCCGAGTCCTGCACGCCGTCGGCATCGTCGTCGGCCTCGCAGGCGTTCCCCTTGCCGTCGTTGTCCGCGTCCGCTTGTCCCGCGTTGGCGACGAGCCTGCAGTTGTCCTCGTCGTCGGCAACGCCGTCACCGTCGTCGTCGTTGTCGCAGACGTCGCCCTTGTCGTCCCCATCCGTGTCGAGCTGCCCCTTGTTGGCGACCTTCGGACAGTTGTCCTTCTCGTCGGGGCGACCGTCGTTGTCGTCGTCCGGATCGCACGCATCGCCTCGCCCGTCCCCGTCGGTGTTCGTCTGCCCGTCGTTCTTCGTGAGCGGGCAGTTGTCCTTCGCGTCCGCGACGCCGTCCCCGTCGTCGTCGCCATCGCACGCGTTGCCCTTGCCGTCCTTGTCCGTGTCCACCTGCGGACCATTCGGCGTTCCGGGGCAGTTGTCCGTCGCGTCGGGCACGCCGTCGTCGTCCTTGTCCGGTTGCGGGCAGTTGTTGCTCTTGACCCACGCGCCGTCGCCGGGATTGCCGATGCCCTGAAACGACGCCGGGATGCTCTGGCACCACCAGGAGCCGCAGGTCTTCTGGATCTGGAAGTGAAGATGGTCTCCGCAGACCCAGCCGGTGAGGCCGATCTTGCCGACGGGGTCTCCCCGCTTGACCTTGTCACCGACGTGCACCGGAACGCTGCCCTTCATCAGGTGCATGATGAGCGCCTCGGTGCCGTCACCGAATGCGACGATCACGTAGTTGGCGCTGTTGGCGTAGGCGCTGCTGCAGCCACCCGACGACGAGTCGTCCTTGACCATGCGGATCTTGCCGTCGGCGGGCGCAACCACGACGTCGCCCACGTCGAGGCCGAAGTCCCATGCCCAGGCATCGGTGCCGGTGTGCACGGACTGGTTGTGTCCGACGGTGACCTGATTGGAGACGCCGCAGGGCCAGGGTGGGTAGAGGGAAGGCGTTGCGGATGCCGAAGGAGCGATGAGCCATGCGACGGCGAACAGTGCGGAGGTGGCGAGTCGGCGCATCCGTCGAGGATAGCAAGAAGGAGCCGCGGCGAAGAAGTGCCTGGTGTCGAGTCGCAGCGTCCGGACGGGCGGCGTCGCCGAGCCGCGAGCTGTCCGCTGCAACCGGGAGCAGCGTCCGTGGAGCGCCAGACGAGCCTTCAGTCGGGCCGCTCGATGTTGTGCTGCAGTGCCGCTGCTACTTCCGGGGCCAGCCGACGATCATGACCACCGCGATGGCGTTGTCGGGCTCTCCGCCGCGACGGCCTTGTACGACACCGATCCCGACGAACCGCGCGGCAGGATCGACCGCGGACTCGAAGGTCAGCGCATCGTCGAGCGACGAGACGATGGTGATGAACGACTCCGCCTTGCCGATCTTCTGCCATGCCGGGTGGCCGCCCTTGGCCTGCTTGTCCATGTCGGTGACGACCGCATCGAGCACGGCGTTCTTGTCGAGGCTGGCGTCGTGAAGCCAGAGCGTGGCTCCCCTCGAGGCAGCGTCGCTCAACGCCGATTCCATCACCAGGGGCGTCGAGCCGGTGCGGCCCCTGGCCGCGTTGAGCTTCGCGAGCAGCTCGGACGGCGCCTTCGCGACGTCGATGGGAGGCGCAATGCGCGCGAACAGCTCCGTCGCGATCACGTCCCTCCTTCCCTCATGGTCCTTGAGAGCCACACCGATGCCAACGTGCGTGAGCTTGGTGTTGAGCACGTTCGCGCGGTGTCCCGGGCTCTCGAGCAAGGCACGGTGGACTTCTTCGGGGCTCTGCCCGATACCGACGTTCTCCGCCACGATGGCGAACTTGAGGCCCGCGGCCCGCACACGGCTGCTCGGGTCGCCGGTCGTGGGAGAGACGTGTCCGAAGAACCCGTTGGCCGCCATGTCACGCGTGTGCGCGTCGGCGATCCGCGCGAGTCCTTCGTGGGTCTGCACGGGTGCGAGGCCTGCGTCGCGGCGCGAGGCATTGAGCAGCTCGAGAAGACGGGCGTGCGCGGACTCGGTCGTGACCGGGGACGCCGTGCCGCTCGGGGCCCGGGGTTCGATTCGAACGGTTCGAGGCGGCTCCACGCCGGCATACACCGGGAAGTTCGCCACCACGGTCAATCCCCAGGGCCCGGAGCCGAGCACCTCCACGCGGTAGGCCCCTGGCGAAGCAAGCGCGATCGGCGTGTCGAGCCCAACGCCGTCGCGCTCCGCAATTTCCTTCGCGGTGCCGTCGGGCTGGGTGACCACCACCTCGTGCTTGCGGAACGAAGCGTCGAGCCGGCCGCGCAAGCGCAGCACCGATCCGACCCGCATCGCCCTCGGCACCGGCTCCAGGTCGATCATCGACACGGCGATGACCACGACGCAGATGGGCAAGCCGTCGCGCACGATGGATACGACGCCGAAGCGGTTGTACCCGATGTTGGCGGGGGTGGATGCCAGGGCTCTGGCGACATACTGGTCGCGTTCCTCGGCGGAGCCTCCGGCCAGGGTCACGACCATGGGCGTGTCTTCCGCGATGCCCAGATGGCGAGCGCCGAAGTCGAAGACTCCCGATGGAGGAGCTTTTCCGCGGGCATCGACCAGCGATGCGACCCACGCCGCGAGGTCCGCAAGGCGTCCGTCGGGCTGCAGCGCAAGCCCTCGCGCAGCCGCCGCACGGCTCAAGGACTCGGCCGCCCGCCACGCGTCCTGCTCGCCTCGAATCCCGTCGGGTGACGAACGAGTTCCGTAGGTCGGGGACTCGCGCGCCGGCGCAGCGAACAGGATCCCGGTCGATGGCGGGGCAGGGGCAGCAGTGGGCGCCGGGGCGACGCCCTGTCCGGCTCTTCCTGCTCCACACGAAGCGAGGGCAAGGGCGAGCCAGACGATCACGAGCAGCCGCATCGTCCTGTCGGTTCCATCCAGCAGCGCCGCGCGCAATCGGGGCCCCCTTACTCCGTCACCGTGAAGTCGGTCCGTCCGACGAGCTGTCCGTCTTCGGTTACGACGTCGACCGACCACTTCCCCGTGAGCTGCGCAGGCAGCGAGCCGCCCTTCAGACCGGAGCGGAGGCGAATGGCGCCCGCTTCGCCCTCGACGCGAGAAGTCTCCTCGGGCGTCGTGTGGACCGCGTTGCCTCCGCGTCGCCACACGTGCACCAGCTTGTCGCCCTTGCCGCCCGGGACCACGATGTCGGTGACGGCGAGCAGCTCGGTGATGACGGAGGCATGCAGTGTGGTGACCTCCATGGCGAGGCGACCATCGGGGAGGACTGCAGGGCCGACAGCGCCGGCGGACAGGTGCATGGGGACCGGGGGGATGAACCTGCGGGCGAAGTAGACGCCGGTGACGGAGGAGGCGATGGCGACGGCGAGCAGGGCGGCGTGCAAGCGGTTGCGCAGGGCCGCGATGGGGATGTGGATGAGCGCGAAGGCAAGAGCGCTGATCGCTGCCGCGATCAGCAGCGAGTAGATGGTGCGCGTGTCGGGGACGATGGCGGGGATGACGAGGTTGACGCAGCCGAGGAGGGTGACGGCGTAGAAGACCGATGCGACGATCTTGGAGCGCATCAGGACGTTGTCGAAGACCAGGTCGAGGGTGGAGAGCAGGGCGCAGAGTCCGATGAGGACGACGAAGGCGATGTTGGGGGAATCGACGGTGGCTGACTTCCAGTAGAAGGGGAGCATGAAGAAGAGCATCCCCTGGTAGAGGTTCTTGAGGACGTAGTTCATCACCAGGAAGCCGATGCGGGACTTCTTCTCGGCGGTGGCGAAGCGTTGCTCGCGAGCGCCGGTTCCGAAGAAGCGGAAGAAGAGCACGAGCAGGAGCCAGACCGCACCGAGGGAGGCGATGAGCCATCGGGCGTGGGCGAAGCCCTTGTTCGCGAAGATCACGACCGAGATCCCGAGCGCGAGGGCGTACGAGGTGTGCACCCACCAGAGCTTGCGCTCGTGCTTCTTGAGGAACCTGCGGACGGGCGCTTGCTCGGAGACCATGTACAGCAGTCCGTCGGGCTCGTCGTCGTGGGCGCTGTGGCGGCTCGACTGCTTCTGGCGGGTCTCCATCGGCAGGGAGTATGCCGCCTACGGTGCCGCGTCGCTACCCGGAGCGTCGGATGCGCTCGCGGCGTCTGCGTCCCCCACGCCCGCATCGCCCGGGCGCGGCTTGCCTCCCGCGGCCTTCCACGCCTCGTAACGCTCCATCAGCGCACGGTACAGCCAGGTCCCGATATGATCCGCGCCGATCGTCGTCGGGTGCGTGTAGTCCGGACCGCCGAGCCCCTTGCGGATCCAGGTCGCCATCGAGCCGTAGCCGCCCATCGCCTGGTAGACGTCGAAGAATGCGCACCCGGCCTTCTCGGACACCTCGCGCTGCGCCTTGACGAGATAGGGGACGACCGGGCGAGTGGCGAGATCGGTGCCGCGCTTGATGGCGACGTCGTTGGGGGACACCATGAGACACGATGCCTCCGGCAAGGCCGCACGCACCTGCTCGAGCACCTTGGTGGCAGTCTCCCGGTAGCGATCCATCGGGTAGGCAAAGTCGTCCGCCGCCTCGTTCAGCCCGAACTCGAGGATCACCAGATCCGGCGAGCGCTGCTTCAACGATTCCGCCCAGTGCGCGTCGTCGGCCTGATCGAGAAAGCGCAGTCGTGCACCCTGGATCCCCGCGGAGTCGAGGATCACTCCGGGCACCTCGCGGTCCATCCACGTCCCGAATGCGCGCACCGGCCCCTTCACCACGCGCAGCTCGAAGCTGTGCTCGCCGTCGGGTACCTTCTTCTCCCAGCTCATCAGCTTGGGACTCTCCGCCGACGTCGAGATCAGCTCCTTCTGCTCACCGTCGATGACGACCTCGAGATCCCCTCCGCCGGGCTGCGCGAGGTACTGCACGCCGAACCGGGAGACAGAGCGCCCGAAGGTCCCCTTCGAAGGGGTCGCGAAGCGGGACCACGCCGCACGCGACCCTCCGATGAACGAGAAGCCTCCGAGCCCGTAGAGCCCATCGGGGGAGAAGGGGCCCACGACCCGGCTGATCATCCATTCGCTGGAGGCACGACGGCTGACGTCCGCGTGGAAGTAGCCGGGGGTCGGGTTCGCGATGGGCATCCAGCCGTGGCCCGCGTCGCCGAAGGCGTCCTGCAGTTGGCGGCGCAGTGTGGAGGCGACGAGATCGACGGCGAGGAGCGAGTCGCCGTAGTGGAGAATGCGGGCGATGGCTCCCGGATCCTTGCGCTCGACCTTCGCGAGCTTCGCGAAGAACGAGTGCAAGGCTTGATCCGTGGGGTCCTCGATGGGGCGCGGAGGGGGCTTGGTGCGCGCGCTCGAGACCGGGACGATCTGGGGCGGCGCCATGTCCTCGCGATCGGCGGTCTCCTCGGCGACGCGGACCGAGCCGACCGGTGCGGCGGCGGAGTCGGAGGCCGCGGGCGCGGTGCGCGCGGGCTCGTCGTCACGGGGCTGCAGCAGCCGGAGCCGGGACGCCCACTTGCCGGGGAGCGCGTAGGGCAGGGCGACCAGCAGGCCAACGGTGGCCATGGCGAGCGCGGGACGCGACAGCAGCGCAGTGCGGGGAGAGACTGCGTTCGGCTCGGTCACCGAGGGAGGGGCCTGGTTCGATTCGGACACGGGAGTGAACACGTCTGTAGCCCCTCGGGCAACGCGGCTCAAGTACAGCGCGCGTGCGTTTGTTGCGGTCTCATTGCGCACGCTTTCCGCCCCTGTCCGCGGCCGGCAACATGGGAATGGAGGGGGGACTCGCGTCGCGGAATCGGATACAGTTGTCCGCCATGAAGACAGAGCGAGCTGTTCTCAAACACCTGCTGCGCTTCCTGGCGCCCCTCGTGATCGTCCTGTTCTCCGTGCCCGCGTTCGCGTTCGGCACGGTGACGCTCAAGAGCGCGAACCTCGACGAAGTCGACGGCCGCTGGAAGCTGGAGATGGAGATCAACTACGGCAGCACGCCGGAGATGGGGCACATCCCCTTCGACTTCGTGTTCACGATGAACACCTACTACGAGTATTCGATCACCGACACGGACAAGGAGCCGGTGATCCGACCCAAGCCGATGGTCAACCAGCCGCCGACGCGCGAGAGCGTGGACATCGACTTTGCGGACGCGCGCAACAAGATCTGGCCGCGCACCAAGTTCCAGATCGGCATCAAGCGGGACCGCGGCTTCGAGGCCGGCGAGTACACCCTGGTGATCAAGCGCGCGTCGGACGGCGCCACCATGGGCCAACCGATGAAGCTCCGCTTCAACGGGAAGAACAAGCTGGTCGATCGCCGCGCGGTCGTGTTCGGCGGACCGTCGGGCAAGGACGCCGACGCGGGGGCCAAGAAGGACGACAAGGACAAGGACAAGGCCGAGGAGACGAAGAAGGACGAGGCCGCGCCGACGAACGAGGAGACGCCGACGGAAGCCAAGACCGAAGAGCCCGCCGCAGCGCCGCCGCCCGTCGAGAAGCGCGCCGGAAGCCACGGGTGCGGGTGCCGCGCAGCCGGCTCCACTTCCTCGCCGACCGCCGCGGCCGCCCTCGCGACGCTCGCCGCGGTCATGCTCGCCGCGCGACGTCGCCGCCGCTGATCACCTTCCCTTCGGGACCCCTCCGGACAAGCACACCAGCTCGAAGGCCGCAGCAACCTCCGGGCGCCCCAGCGTGCGCGCAGCCGAACGCGCCGCGCGCCGCGCGTCGCGTACCAGCTCCACGATGATCCCGTCGAGCAGATCGACCGCGTCGGCCTGCGGACTCGCAGAGGTGTCGACCGGGATGGCGCGCAAGCGTTCCGCGACCCGCGCGAGCTGGGGGACGAGGGCATCGGCGCCGCGGAGTGCGGCGGCGCGATCGACGCGTGCCATGGTGAGGGTGGCGCGAAGCTGATCGAGCTGGGCGCCGAGGAGGATGGGATCTCCGCGCGAGGACTGGGTTTTGTCGAGAGAGGAGGAGACGCTGCGTGCGGCCTCCTGCTCGACGGCGTCCGGGCTCGCGGCGAGGCGTTGCATGACGATGAACAGGATGGACCTTGCCTGCTGTCGGAGAGTCTTGCCGACCCGGACGGTCTCGACGTATTCGCGGGAGGTCGACTTGCGGGCCGATGCAGGGGGCTCGTCGGCGGCTCCGGTCGCGCGCAGCGCGTCGATCGCCTCACGGAGCCGTGCGAGATCCGCGGACACGAACCCGTGGGCCTCGAGCGCCGGACCGTGTCGATCGCACGCAGCCACCGTCGCCTCGCCCTGCGCGATGGTGTCCGCGGAGCCGAACTGCCTTCCGATCGTGATCAGCCGCTGTCGCAAGTCTGCAGGGAGTTTCTCGAGATCCATGCTCGTTCTTTCTCCGTGGGGGGCCCGCCCGCGGCGGATGCCTCCATTGTCGCACTTCGCGCCCCGAACCGACAGGGGGCCGTCCACTCCACCCGAGTGCGTCGGGATCGCTCCGAAGCGCGGACTTTGTGGGGCCGGAGGGCTCGACATCCGGCCCTCCCGGCCCCCTTGCAGATCCAGACACCGGTGAGGTCGAGGCGACCATGGCCGACGAACTCGAGACCGCCCAACACCTGGCGTTCACGCGCCTGCTGATCCATCTATCGACGCGAATGATCGACGCGGAGCAGGTCGAGGCCGACGCGTGCATCGACGAGGCCTTGAGCGAGCTGGGCAAGTTCGCCGGCGCAGATCGGGCGTATGTGTTCACGCTGCGCCCAGGGGGATACACGGCGGACAACACCCACGAGTGGTGCTCCGATCCGAAGCTGTCGCAGAAGGCCCTGCTGCAGGGCATCGAAGTCGATCAGGCGCTGCCGTGGTTCTTCGCTCACATGCGCAGGCTCGAGGTGGTCCACGTCCCCGACGTGCTCGCGCTGCCACCCGAGGCCCACGCAGAACGCGCGGACTTCGCGCGCCAGTCCATCCGCTCCCTGCTCGTGGTTCCCCTCGTCAGCAAGGGCGTGCTGTGCGGCTTCCTCGGGTTCGACTCGGTGCGCGAGCGCCGGACCTGGCGCAGCGACGACGTCACCTTGCTCAAGATCGCGGGGCAGCTGCTCATCGGAGTGCTCGAGCGCAACCGCGTGGAGCGCGAGCGCGCGGAGCTCGAGGCCGGCATGCGCGAGTGGCAACGTCTCGAGAGCCTCGGCGTGCTGGCAGGAGGCGTGGCCCACGACTTCAACAACCTGCTGACCGCAGTGCTCGGGCAGGCGTCGCTCGCGCGGGCCGCCCTCGGCCCCGGGCACCCCGCGTGGTCGAACATCGAGCTGATCGAGGAGGCGGCACGCCGTGCAGCCGAGCTCACGCGCCAACTGCTCGCGTTCTCGGGACGAGGCACGTTCGTGCGCGCGCGCATGGACCTCTCCGCCGCGGTGCGCGAGGTCTCGTCACTGCTCGAAGCCTCGATGCCGCGCAAGGGCAGCGTGCGCTGGCGGTTCAGCGACAAGCCCGTCGAGGTAGAGGGCGACGCCTCGCAGATGCGCCAGGTGACGATGAACCTGCTGCTCAATGCGTGCGAGGCGGTGTCGGATGCGAGCGATGCTGCGGTGACGGTGACGACGGGAGTGACGAAGCTGGACCGGTCGGCGTTGACGGCGAGCTTCTTTCCTCCGGGGACGAACGCCGACGAGGTTGCGTTCATCGAGGTGTCGGACAACGGTCCCGGGATCCCTGCGGAGCATCGGGAGAAGCTGTTCGAGCCGTTCTTTTCCACGAAGGCGAGGGGACGGGGGCTGGGGCTCGCGGCCGTGCTCGGCGTGGTTCGAGG
>JAKLDZ010000148.1 GCA_022703255.1 Myxococcota bacterium
GTACGGCGCCGAGTGCCTCGGCTGCCTCACCATTCCCGCCGGCGCCGGCAACAGCCGCCGCCAGATCAAGCTCATGCAGGACTTCGGCACCTCGGTGATCCACGCCATTCCGAGCTACCTGCCGCGGCTGCGCGAGGAGTTCGCCGTCTACGGTACCGACGCAGGCCGGATCTGTGTGGCCGCAGTCAACTCCGGCAGCGTGGAGTACGTGGCCAACGCCATCGCGGCCGTCCGCTGAGCCCGAAGTGGGCCGCGTCCCAGCGGATTGCTGGGACGACCCGCTCCGCCGACCCTAGAGTTCGAGACCGACCAGCACCGGCTCAGGCACCAGCCAGATGCCGAACCTGTCGTGCACGCCCGCCCTCACCTGGCGGGCCAGCGCAACCACCTCGGCTGCAGAAGCGCCGCCCTGGTTGGTCAGGGCCAGTACGTGCTTGCTGGACAGTCTCGCCGCGCCTTCGCCCGGGTAGCCCTTGTTGAAGCCGGAATGGTCGATCAGCCAAGCTGCCGACGTTTTCACCCGGCCGTCGGGCTGGGCGAAGCGAGGCGCCTGCGCTGGAAGCTGGTCGGTGATGGCGGCGTCCAAGATCGGGTTGGTGAAGAAGCTGCCAGCCGACCAAGTATCGTGGTCGGCCGCGTCCAGCACCATGCCCTTGCTCGCACGGAGTTCAAGAACCGCCTGCCGCACCTCGCGGGCCGGCACGCGGGCGCCGAGCTCGACGCCCAGGCGAGCGGCGAGCTGTCCGTAACGCACCGGCTCCGACAGGCTGGCGAGCCGGAACTGGAACCAGGTTTCGAGCACCACGAAGCGTCCGGTGGCCTGCTGCGGGGCACGGGACTGCTTGAAGATCGAGTCTCGGTAGCCAAAACCGCATTGGTCGGCGGTGAACGTGCGGAACTCCCCAGCCTGGCGGTCCCAGGTGCGCACCCGAGCCAGGGTGTGGGAGACCTCTTGGCCGTAGGCGCCGACGTTCTGGATCGGCGTGGCGCCGACCATCCCGGGAATACCGCTGAGCGCCTCGAGGCCGGCCCACCCCTCGTCCGCGCACCGCTCCACCACGCGATCCCACTCCTCCCCTGCCCCCACCTTCAGCCGCACGCGCCCGTCCTGCCGCGTCACGACCACGCCGACAATCGCCACGCGCAGCACCGTGCCGGGCCACCCTTCGTCGGGCACCAGCAGGTTGCTGCCGCCGCCGAGCACGAGCAACGGCTCGCCGTGTGCGGAGACATCGGACACGATCTCGACGACCTCGCCCTCGGTCGTCGCTTCGATCACGCGCGCAGCGGGGCCACCAACGCCGAGCGTCGTCAGGGGAGCAAGGGGCACGTTGTAGTCGGTGTGCATGGGAGTGGGGGATCAGGGATCAGCCGCGATGGAAAACGGAGGATGAGAGCGTGCCGAAGCTACGGCTCGACGGCGACATCGTTGGGAATGGCGTCGTTGCCGCTGCCGAAAGACAGCTCGCTCGACTTCTCGATCCCGGACGCAGTGAACCGCAGAGCGTGGATGGATGTGACGGAGGTGACGAGCACGAGGCCCTCGTTCTTCCCACGCTCGACCATGCTGACGTAGCCCGCGAGCCCGATGCCCGTGAGGGTTCCGCCGATCGAGAGCTCGCCGTCGGTGCCGGCGTTCATCCAGTGGACCTTGTTGCCCGAGAACGTGGAGACGAGCAGCTTGGTGCCATCGGGAGACCAGAGCACGCCGGTCGGCTCGGTGACGTTGGACAGGGTGAACGCGAGGGTCGGCACCGGCTTGGCCCCGGAGGTGTCGAGCTCGATCGTGGCTACGGTTTCCGCCAGCGAAGAGAAGGGCGACGAGTTCGGGACCGCGAGGTACTTGCCGTCGGGACTGAGCGACACCGTGTAGGAATCCGTCCAGTCCGAGAACAGGTCGTAGTTGTCCACGACCGTCTCGGTCTCGAGATCGATCAGCGCCGAGTCGAGAGGATCCTTGTTGCCCATGACGAAGGCGTACTTGCCGCCGGGCAGAGGCTGCACGTTGTGAGGCAGCGGCATGTCGATCTTCTTCTTGTACGTGGCAGTGCAGCCCGGAACCACGTCGATCACGTGCACGCCGCCCGTGCTCATGTCGAAGTCGGGCACGTAGGCCTTCGTGCCGTCGAGCGAGAAGGAAATCTCGATCGGGTTGGTGCCCGAGAACTCCGTCAGCTCGGTGACGATGGACACATTGCCCGCGGCGTCGTTGCGGAGCACCACCACACGCTGCATCCCCGCACCAGGGTTGTGCGAGTTGGAAACGATCACGAACGCCAGTCGTCCATCCGGGGCGAAGCGCACACGCGTGGGACAATCGCCGACGTCGAGAGTGTTGCCCGTGTCGGAGAGAGCACCGGTGGGATCCATGCGAACGACACGCACCAGCCTGCCGCACGTTGCGCCGTCGGGTCCGTAGGGGTGAGCCACCAGGACGGTGCGAGCACCGTCGGGAGGCGTCTGGGGATCGACGACACACGCCGCGGCGTCGGGTCCCGCCTCGGGTCCCGCCTCGGTGGCGGCCTCGCTCGCCGTGTCGCCCAGGACATCGGCAGCGACGTCCGGCCCGACCTCCGCGGTGTCTGCGGTCGCATCCTCGGGAGCTGCATCGGGAGCGCCGTCGAGAGGGGAGACGACGTCCGCGGCCGCGTCCTGCGCGGGAGGCTGGGTTTCGTTCGACGAGCCGTCGGAATCGTCGCTGCAGGCGGGGAGCAGAGCGAGGAGCGAAGCGAGGGGGATCAGGAAGCGTGCGTTCACGGCAGGACCTCTCATGGAAAAGCGAGGATGGGAAGGTAGCAAAGGGGGGACGCGGGGACAACGCGGGGTGCGGGCAGGACTACTTCGGCGGCGCAGGCTGCGCACACCTGCCGTTGATGCACGTGTACCCGGAGGGAGCATCGCAGCAGTCCGCGGTCGTGGAGCACTTCTCGTCTTCCTGCGAGCAGCCCGTGGAGGGAGGCACGCACTGCAGCAGGGGCGTTCCCGCGTCATCGGTGCCGTTCTGGCGGCAGAACCCATTGCAGCACTCCGCCGCCGAATCGCACGACGCGCCGTCCTGCTTGCACGGCTCCAGCGCCGCGAAGGCGCGCATGTTGCCCGCCTCGAGCTCCTGCCCCGGCAGGTAGAAGGCCGGGTGGCTGGGATCTCCGGTGCCGTTCCAGCCGACGTCGATGGCCGCGATCCAGAGCTTCTTGCGCGGGCTCGGATGCTCGTTCTGGTTCTCCGCCCAGCCGAACTTCTTGTCGCCCCCCGCGAGCTCGCAGCCGACAGCGTTGGTCGCAGGATTGCAGATCGCGTTTCCGTAGGACCGACGGCTCGTGAAGATGACCCAGTAGTACCCGCCAATCGGCACGGGCAACAACGTCGGCTCGTAGTTGAGGTGCGCGTCCTCCCCTTCCCCGTACGGCAGGTAGATCTGCCCGTTCTTGATGCCGTTGAGGATGGCCAGCGGCACCACGGTCTTGGTCGGCAGGTGCGCAATCATCAGGTCCGCGTACAACGGGCCTCCGCCCCATTGGCCAGTGTCGAACGAATCGCCTTCGTGGAAGACCAGGAGCTGGCTGTCGGCCGAGAACGACGGCCACGCGGCGACCGCAGCGCTCGTGTAGACCGTGTCGAGCCCGGAGAAGACCGGGGCCGCGCCGGCCATGTCGACGTTCATCGTGGCGAGCACGTGCCCCGGACTGTTGTCCCGCCAGTTGAAAGCCAGATGCTTGGCGTCGGGAGAGAACACCGGCGTCAGGGCGTACTTGACCACCGAGGTGAACGAGTCGGCCGGGACCTCGACCCCCGTCGCCGCGTCGTACAGCTTCGACTCGAAGGGGCCCACCAGCCCCCGGGGGATCGGAGCGGAGGTCGGGACACCGCTGGAGATCATCCACTTCCCCTCGGGGCTCAGCGCACCGAACGAGTACTTCCTCCCATCCGGATCGGAATACACCTGGGTCGCTTCGCCATCCGTCGACAGATCCCAGGTCGCGCTGCTGATCGGGTTTCCCCCGGGCACCGCCCCGATGGGCTCGCCCGACCAGGACACCGACGCGGCGAGCCGATTGCCGTTGGAGCTGACGGAGTGGCAGACGGTGCACCCCTGGATGATGGCCTCGGCCTGCCCGCCGGGACGAATCCGCATCACACCGCCGCCGGGAGCGAGCAGGGAGTTGTAGGTGTTGTAGTAGACGATCCCCTTCATGCTCCCTTGAGCGATCCTCCACGACTGCGTTGCAGGTCCGGTGGCTGCGCCGCCGGAGAGCTTGGAGACGCTCACCTGCACTTTGTCGGTCGCGCCCGCGGACTTCGTGAGTCCCTCCCAGACCTGCTTGGGAATCGTGATCCGCGTCGGACCACCCGCTGTCGAAGCACCCTGATACTGGAAGCCTCCCGCCGCGATCTTCACGAGGACCGCATCGGCAGGAGCCCCGCCGAGCTGCAGCAGCGGCGCGTCGATGCCGCGCGGGAACACGGTCTCGTCGTAGGGATAGAGCCACTTGAAGTCCGCATCCGCGGCCCCGCCCGCCTCGAGCAACTGCAGGTCCGCGTCCGTCACCTTGTGATTGGGGTCGCCGTCGAGCGGATTGGCCTTCAGATTCACCTTGACCGTCACCGTGGTCGAGCCCGTCGTCGCACCGACAATCGCCGTGACCGTGGCCTTTCCAGCCAAATACCCCTGCGGTGTGAAGACTCCCGAGGACGCAATCGTCCCGACTCCAACGTTGTCGATGCTCCAGTTGACCGCCGTCGGCGTGGTGCCGTCCTTGTACTTCGCCGTGAACTGCTGCGTGGGAACCGCCGCCCCCGTCACCTCCAGGACCGGATCCGCGGGCTCCACCACCAGATCCTTGGCCGAGGGATCCGCCTCGGCAATCGCGGAATCGAGGATCACCTGACCATCGGACGACGTGCCGTCCACCGACACATCCCCGACGCCGCTGTCGTAGCCGTGGCCGCCCGGAGGCGCCGCGGTGTCGTCGCTGCTGCCGCACGCCGCCGCAACCACGCTTGCAGCCAGGGAAGCCGCGAGCCCGCAGTTCCACAGGCCCGGGGACCTGAACATGGTTCGAAGACGGGGATTTGCCATGCACGAGATCGTGCCCGGCAGCCGGAGGCTTGTCCAGCATCAGAGGGAGGGACGAGGACCGGAGCGGAACGGTGCGCGGAGTCTGCGCCACTTCACCCAACGGTCCTTCGCAGCCTGATAAGCGGTGGGATCGGGGAGCGGGTAGCCGCTGGGGTTCTCCCATGCATCGGGCTGACCGAACAGATACGGGTCGTACGCCTCATGCCCCTCGAACCGGGGCGGCAACACGTCGTTCATGCACGACAGGTCGAGGGGGGCATCCGGCTTCTTCAGGAACTGATCGCGGATCATCGTGGCGCAGTCGATCTGGAAGTCCGGGTCGGTCCAGGTCTGCTGATACACGCAGTGGCCCGCGTGATCGAAGGGAAGAAATACCTGGTACGGAGCCACGAAGTGCGCCTCCACCGCGACCGCCTTCGCTAGGGGCGTCGCAGGATCGAGCGCGCCGTTCGTCATCAGCATCGGCATCGTCGGCTGCGGCCACACCTCGTCGTACGGCTGGGGATCGTAGCGCGGCCAGGTCATCGCGGCAGAAGCCATAAGCGAGACGTCGCCAGCGACGAATGCGGCATCGAACTTGGCCTGCAGCTCCTGCGGGGAGGGCGACGGGAAGGTCCACAGCTCGGAGGTGGCGACGTGGTAGTAGAGCCCGTCGGAGAAGGCCGCAGGATCTCCTCCCCCCCACATCTCGGACAGCGCGTTGTAGAAGGTCGCCAGGGCCTGCTGGTCCGCAGCGCTGCAGCGACGCAGCCGATAGGTGATCGCGGGCAGGTAGTCGAGGAGCGGACGCGAGTACATCATCGAGCCGAAGACGGCCTTGAGCATCGCGCTGGAGAAGCCGAGGTTGGAGCAGTGCCCCTGGTCGAGCGCGAGCTCGAGCTTCCCCAACTCGGCCCAGGGATCCGGCCCGAGCTTCGAGCCGCAGAAGGCGTCGTCGCGACAAGCGTCGAACAGCGTCTTGCTCACCGCGTTCATGTGGTCGTCGAAATCCACGAACGTGAACCCCGGCGGCGCAATGCCGTCGAGCATGACGCCGTCGGCCTGCGATGGATAGAGCTGCAGGTAGCGGCTCACGTGATAGGCGCCGTAGGAGCCGCCGTAGATGAAGAGCTGCTGGCCGGGCAGGCGCGTGAGGTCCGCGAGACGCCCGAGATCACGCGCGGACTCCGTGGTCGAGAAGAAGGCAAGTCGGCTGCCCCAGACCATCTCGATGTTGTTGCCGCACCCCTCGACGCGCTCGGGCGTGTCGAGCCCGTCGGATTCCTGGGGACAGGAGAGACGCTCCGAGCGGCCGGTGCCGCGGTGGTCCGCAGCATACATGTCGAGATCGGGATGGGTCTGGGAGGTCAGGTCCATCCAGGGAGGGAAGTCGTAGGTGGCCGCTCCACCCGGCCCGCCTTGTACGAACCACACCTGTCCGCGAGCGGGCTGCACCGCTGCCCGGAGGCGCTTGACGAACACACCGATCTGGTCGCCTTCGGGATGCTGCGGATCGAACGGCATCGGCACGTACGCGCACTCGGCGCGCTGGTCGTACTCGCCGTCGTACAGCGAGCACACGCTCCACGCGACACCACCGTCCGGAAGCGGCCCGGTCTCGGCGACGTCCGGGACAGGACCGTCCTGGGTGCTTCCGTCGGGCCCGGTCGAATCCGGAATCCCGTCGGCACCCGAATCATTCGGGACAGCCTGGGGCGCTTCTTCCAGGAAAGGTGGGTCGTCGTACAGGGAGGTCATCCCTCCGCAGGCAACGAGAGACGCGGTCGCAGCAGCAAGCAAGCCGGTTCGCATGCCGGCGAAGGCTAGCAGATGCGTGGTGTGCGGGGCGGGCGATGTCGCGCGAGGATGCGCGCGACCCGCGGGGATGCGGACGAACTCAATGGACGCCGGCGAAGCGGTTCTGCTTGACCTCGTCACCCGTGAGCGCGCGCGAGTAGATCGCCACCAGGTGGACCTCTCCGGCCCATGGACGCGCATCCCCGAACTCGTTGCCGATTCCGAACTTGTAGGCCCCGTCCCAGTTGTCGAACGTGCCGGTGGTCTTCGCGGAGTTCGGAGTCTTGATGGCCCCGTCCACGTAGATGGTGACCTCGTCGGTGACGTTGCTGCGCGTGAACACCACGTGCTGCAGCTTGTTGGCTTCGACGACGTTGTTGTTGGTCGCAGTGGACGGGAGGCCGTTGAGGGTGGCGTCGGAGCTGCGGAGCCGGACTTCGAAGGTGCTGTCGATCTGCCCGAGGGTGAAGTTCCGGAGCAGGGTGTCGCCCGAGAGGGTGACGATGCGCGCGGGCCCGTCCTGGGTGACGTTGGCCGGGATGAGCCAGGCCTCGATGGTGATCTCGTCGGACGCCTTGCACGCGTCGATGATCTTGGTGGCGGGTCCCGCGGTCGCGACCTGCGCGATGCCGCCGAAGGCCAAGCCGCCGCCGACCCAGTGAACCGGGGGGGTGGCGTCGGGGAGGGTCCAGGACAGGTCGAGGGGCGGCTGAACCCCGGAGGTGTCGTGCGCGACCGTGCCCGTGTTCTCCTCGAAGTCATAGAGGGCGACGAGGTTGGCGGTCACGCGTTGGATGCCGCCGGAGCCTCCAGTGCCTCCAGTGCCTGCTGCGCCAGCCGCACCCGCTGCGCCACCGGTGCCCGCAGCGCCAGCAGCGCCCGCGGCTCCGCCGGTGCCCGCTGCGCCAGCAGCGCCCGCGGCTCCACCGGTGCCTGCTGCGCCAGAGGCACCCGCTGCGCCACCAGTGCCCGCGGCACCACTCGCACCCGCCGCACCTCCGGTGCCTGCTGCGCCGGCAGCGCCCGCGGCTCCACCGGTGCCTGCTGCGCCGGAAGCGCCGCTCGAGCCCGCTTCGCCCGCCGAGCCGCCCTTGCCAGAAGAGCCTCCCTTGCCGGCCGAGCCGCCCTTGCCCACCGCGGAATCCGCGCCGGCATCCTGTTCATCGGCACCATAGCCGGAGTCTTCACAGCCCTGCAGTGCCAGAGCCACCAAGGACAACGAACCAATCAAAGCAATCGTGAGTCTCTTCATGGGGCGCGCATTGTACGTGGTACGACCTTCCAGGGCAATGCGTGGTTTCCGGACTCACTGGGGAGCTTCGTCGTCCGATACCAGCGGAACGCGGGCGCTTCCTCCCACCTCCACGACGATCCTCCCGAAGCCCGTTCCCACAGCCGGTCCGCGTGGCCCCATGCCCCTTGGCAACCCCGCGCCCCGCCCCAAGCGTCTGATTAGGAGAGAACGGGGGAGGCTGACATGCACTCGCAAGTAACGTTCGGAACCGACAGCGGCACGATCGCGCGCGGGGAGCTGGCCGAACCGATGGCGGCGACGATGGCGCCCGGCATCCTGGTGCTCAACGAAGGCTGGGGCGTCGATGCCCACGTGCTGTCGCTGATCCAGCGGATCGCCCACGCGGGATTCCTCGCCCTCGCTCCGGACGTCTACGATGGGAAGGTGGCCGCCGACGAGGAGGAAGCGGAGCGGTTGAGCGGATTGTTGGATTGGGAACGGGCGTTGGCTCGGATCGCCGGGGCCGCACACTACCTGACCCGGCATCGTCGATGCGACGGGCGCGTCGGTATCGTGGGGTTCGGACTCGGGGGAGGACTGGCGTTCGCGGCCGCGAGCCGGATGCCGGAGCTGGGCGCCGTGGTGGCGTTCTACGGATTGCCGGTGAAAGGAACCTTCGATCCGGAGCGCGTCACGGCGCCGGTGCTCGCGCACTTTGCCGCCCGCGATCCCTGGGCGCGTCCCGAGCGTGGAAAACAGATCCAGGACGCGATTCGCCGGTCCCACGGGCAGATGTCGCTGTGCGTGTACGAGGCGGATCACGCCTTCGTGAACGACAGCCGTGGAGAGGTGTACGCAGCCAACCTGGCGACCCTCGCGTGGGATCGCACGATGGTGTTCCTGCAAGACCAGCTCGGCACCGGTGCGTGAACGGATCCTGCACCGCTCTCGATGCGTGCGCCCCGGGGGCCGGATGTGCTACCGAGGGCGCCGTGATCGACTCCCATCATCCCCTGCTGCTCGGTTCGGGGTCGCCTCGACGCCTCGAGATCCTGCGCACGCTTCGCCTTCCGGTGGTCGCGGTCGCCGCCCAGGCGAACGAGGAGCCGCTCGCGAACGAGCGGGCCGACGACTACCTGCCCCGCATCGTGCGGGAGAAGCTCGCGTCGGTGGCCTCTCACGCGCGTCCCAAAAACGCCGGCGCGGTCCTCGTGGCCGACACGATCGTGGTCCTCGATCACGAGATCCTGGGCAAGCCGTGCGACGAAGCGCACGCGCGCGAGATGCTCGCCTGCCTGTCGGGGCGTCCTCACGAGGTCTGGACCCGCTTCGCCCTGGCCTCCGGCGATGCTCCTGCGACGCCGATGCACGAGGAGACCGTGCGGACTGCGGTCTACTTCCGGAACCTGAGCGAGGCGGAGATCCACGGCTACGCGGCGACGGGTGAGGGGCTCGACAAGGCCGGCGCTTACGCCGTGCAAGGGCTCGGATCGTTCGCAGTACGACGCATCGAGGGCTCCTACGGCAACGTCGTCGGCTTGCCCGCTTGCGAGGTGGTCTCCGCGCTGCTCGGCACCCGCCTGCTGGGCCGCTACCCCACATGAACCGCGCGCTGCGGGCGCGACTCGCGCGCATCCCCCGGATCGCCGACGATGCCGTCGTGATCGGTCTCGCAGCGCTGGCGCGCCTCGTGGTCGTGGCGTGGGCAGCAGGGAAGTTTCCGCCGGTCGCCGACGGCAGCTACTACCACGTGATCGGCGAGCGGATCGCGCGTGGTCAGGGCTACACCTGGCTGTGGCCCGACGGCGCGGTCACGTACGCCGCGCACTACCCGGTAGGGTATCCCTGGATCGTCGCCGGAGCCTATCGACTGCTCGGCCCCGAGCCCTGGCACGCGATGCTCGCCAACGCGCTGATCGGCGTCGCCGGGGCGTGGGCCGCCCTCGCGGTCGCCCGACGCTCCACCTCTCGCGCGCTCGCCCTGCTCGCCGGGGTGCTCGTGGCGCTGCACCCCGCGCTCGTCGCCTACACGCCCGCGCTGATGACCGAAGGAGTGACGGCATCGCTGTGCATGCTCGGCGCGTGGGCAGCCGTGCGCGCGCGGGAAGCGCCAGAGCGACGCCGGCTCCCGTGGCTCGCCGTCCTCGGCCTCCTGATCGGAGCCTGCACGCTGGTGCGTCCACAGGCGATCCTGATCGCCCCGTTCCTCTCGTGGTTCGCTGTCCCTCCGGAGAACCCATGGCGCCCTAGACTCCGCGCCACATTGGTGGCCTGCGGTCTCGCCGCGCTGCTCTGCGTGCCCTGGGTCGTGCGCAACGAGCTGCGAATGGGCCATGCGGGGCTGAGCTTCAACGGCGGGTGGAACCTGCTCATCGGCAACGATCCCGCGGGACGCGGAGGATGGGCCGAGCTGAAGGTCCCGGAGGCGTGCAGGCTGGTGTTCCAGGAGGCGGACAAGGACGCGTGCTTCGGACGGGAGGCCGTGAAGCAGATCCTCGCTCAGCCGCTGGCGTGGGCGGCGCTGGCGCCATCGAAGCTCGCGGTCACCTTCGACTACTGCGGCGGCGCGGGCTGGTACTTGCGCGAGTCGAACGGGACGGTGTTCACCGACGACTGGAAGCTGCGGCTCGGCGCGGTCGAAACGCTCTGGATCCGGCTGACCCTGCTCGCATCGATCGTGTGGGCGGCCTGGGCGAGGGGACCCCTGCGTCGGCTCCGCTGGGCTCTCGCGGCAGCGTCGATCCCCTTCGTGTTCCTGCAGCACGGCTGGGTGGCCTGGATGGGGTTGGCCGCGGTGCTGGCGTGCTCCGGCAAGGCGCTGCGTCGGATGCCGGTGCTGGTGCCGGCGACGCTGGGGATGGTCGCCACGACCGGGCTGACGCACGCGGTGTTCTTCGGATCGGGCAGGTATTCCCTCGTGGTTCTGCCCTTCGTGACCTGCCTTGCGTGCGGCCTTTTGACAGCCGGTGGGCAACCGGCTCATACTCCGGCCCTCGAAGGAGACCTCGCCGATGCCCCTCATTGAGACCGAGGATGCCGCCCGACGCCTCGCCCGCGCGATCGCCAGCGACCTTTCCCTCTACAACGAGGAGAAGATCATCCAGGGGATCCGCAACGACAACCTCTTCGAGGTCCTGACCGAGGAGATCGAGGAAGGCCGCGCCCTGTTCCGCAGCCGCGTCGCGCCTGCCCTCCTCGCACGCAACTTCTACGACCGCGCCCTCATCGACATCCTCGTCAAGTCCAAGGGCCACGTCCCCTCCAAGCTCTGGTGAGCCCAGCCTCCCGGGCCCCCTCGCCGTGCAACCCGATCGCCCCCTCGTCTTCACGGTAGGCCTCCTCCCCTCCCCCGCGCGTCTCGACGCCTGGCTCGTAGAACGCCTCGGCCAGGAGGGACTGCCCGCATCGCGCTCTTCCATCCAGCTCTGGATCGAACACGGCCGCGTCCGCGTGGAGGGGGTCCAGGTCCGCAAGGGGGCAACCCGCCTCAAGACCGGTGCCACCGTCGAGGTCACTCCCGAACCTCCCCCCCCGTCCGATGCGGTCGCCGATCCGACCGTGCAGATCGACGTCGTGTGGGAAGACCCGCACCTGCTGGTCGTGAACAAGCCGGCCGGGCTCGTGGTGCATCCCGCGCGGGGTCACGCGAGCGGCACGCTGGTCAACGGGCTGCTGGCGCGAGGGGGGCTCGACGAGGACAACGCCGATCCGCGGGATCCGGCTGGACGGCAACGGCCGGGGATCGTGCACCGGCTCGACAAGGACACCAGCGGACTGCTCGTGGTGGCCAGGACGCCGGAGGCGCGCGAAGGGCTCAAGGCGCTGTTCTCGCGCCACGACATCGAGCGGCTCTACCGAGCGGTCGTCGTCGGCGAGGCCCGCGACGCCACCTACGACACGCTCCATGGACGGCACCCGACCGACCGGCTGCGCTTCAGCACGAGGGTGACCGAGGGACGGCGCGCGGTGACGCACGTGCGGGTGCTGGAGCGGTTCGACGGTCGCGCATCGCTCGTGGCCTGCACGCTGGAAACGGGGCGTACGCACCAGATCCGGGTCCACCTGGCGGAGTGCGGACACACGCCGGTGCTCGGTGATCCCCTCTACGGCGCGAAGGGCAAGGACGCCCTCTTGACTCGTATTACGAACAAGCTGCAGCGCCACTGGCTGCACGCGGCTGTGCTCGGGTTCGTGCACCCGATCACGGGCGCGCACCTCCGGTTCGAATCCCCGGATCCTCCCGAGCTCGCCGCGGCGCTGGCCGAGCTGCGCGCGTCGTGTGCGCCCCGGGACTCGGTTGGACAGGAACCCGCTGCGAAG
>JAKLDZ010000149.1 GCA_022703255.1 Myxococcota bacterium
AGTGGCTCACCGATGCGCGAGCAGCGATTCCTTCGGTCGTCCCTTCGGCGATCGACCGTCAGGGCCGGGACGTGACCAACGTGAAAGTGAGCGTGGACGGCGAGCCGTTGACCGAGCAGCTCGACGGACGCGCATTCGAGCTGGATCCGGGGGAGCACACGTTCGTGTTCGTGCTGGCCGACGGCACGCGGCTCGAGCAGAAGTTCGTGCTCAACGAAGGGGAGCGCAATCGACTGGTGCGTGGGGACTTCGCGCCGCGCACGGACAAGCGTCCACCTCCGGCGGCCCCGGGGCGCACGCCCACGGCGGCCTACGTGCTTGGCGGGGTCGGTCTGGTGGCCCTCGGGGCCGCGGCCGTGTTCGGTGCGACGGGCAAGAGCAAGGAAGACGACCTGCAGAAGACCTGCGCGCCGAACTGTTCGGATGACGATGTATCGTCCATGAACACGCGCTACCTCGTCGCCGACATCTCCCTGGGTGTGGGAGTCGTCTCCCTGGGAGCCGCGGTGTGGATGCTGCTGCGCCGCCCGGCCGCCGAACCGCCTCCTCGCGCCTGGATCGACGTCGCGCCCGGCTCCCGAGGCTCGGGCATGGTCCGTCTCACCACGAGGTTCTGAGGCCACGGAGCTCGCCATGCGCAACACCTTCCACAAGCCCGGACTGGTCGCTCTCGGCGTGCTGCTGCTCGGCTCGATGACGGCGGCCTGCACGTTGATGAAACCCTCCTACGACGACCTGGCGGGGGGCGACGATCCGGCGCTGCCCGATGCCTCCTACGACGTATCCGAGCCCGAGACCTCCGTCGACGCACAGCCGGACGCTGCGCCCGACGATTCGGCGCCGGACTCAGCCCAGGACGACGCAGCAGACGACGCGATCGACGAGGACGTTGCGGACGGCCCCTCCGACGTCGTGAACGAGCCCGACGCGCCGCTCACGTGCGAGTCCGACGAGAAGGTCTGCTCGAACGCGTGTGTGAAGACCGACGATCCGGGCTACGGGTGTGCACCGGTGTCGTGCTCCCCCTGCGCGGTCCCGGCCGCGAGCGCGGCGTGCAGCCTCGGCGTCTGCGTGATCGAGACGTGCAACGCGAATCGGCTGGACTGCAACGAGAGCCCTCAGGACGGGTGCGAGATCGACGCGCTGAACGATCCGGACCATTGCGGCGTCTGCGGCAATGCGTGCACGGCGCCGCCGAACATGGTGTCGGACTGCACGGCGGGTCTGTGCGAGGCTCCGGTCTGCGTGACGGGGTTCGGCGACTGCGACAGCCTCCCCGGGGGCGATGCGGGGACCGACGCGGGCTACGATGCGGGGGACGCAGCCGATTCGGAGGCGGGAGACGCAGCCGATTCGGAGGCGGGGGACGCAGCCGATTCGGAGGTCGGCTCGCCGGTCGGCAACGGCTGCGAGACGCCGCTCCTGCAGGATCCGAACAACTGCGGCGCGTGCGGGAAGGTGTGCCCCCCGGCCGCCAACGCGACGCCCGAGTGCTCGGCGGGAACCTGCGTGCTGCAGTGTGCCTTCGGCTTCGACGACTGCGACGGCGACCCCGCGAACGGCTGCGAGGCCGAGCTCTCGTCGGACCCGTCCAACTGCGGCCTCTGTGGCAAGACCTGCAGCTACCCGCACGCAGCCGGAGTGTGCGCTTCCAGCATGTGTCACATCGGCGATTGCAGTCCGATGTGGGGCAACTGCAACATGATGACGCTCGACGGGTGCGAGGCGGACCTGTCCACGGACAAGACGAACTGCGGCGCCTGCTACAACATGTGTTCCCCCGGCCAGAAGTGCGTCAGCGCCGTGTGCAAGTGAAGCTCCCGACGCGCCTCCGGGTGTCGTGCGCTCGACGTCCGTGACGACGAGCGAGTCGTGATAGACTCGCGGCGGTCAAGTCGCAGGCCGACGCACGCGACCATGGAGCCCACACCGTGACCCGCTCGAAGCAGCCCGCGTCCCGCTCGGCGGCGATGGTGTGCCCGCGCTGTCGGAGGGTCTACGATCGGCGGGTCTTCTGTCCGCGCGACGGAGCCCGGCTCGCGGAGCGTCTCGACGCGGACGACGCGGACGCCGCGGCGGGAGGGTCGCCATCGTGGCGGGTGGTGGCGGGGCGCTACGAGCTGGGGGAGCTGATCGGTCACGGCTCGATGGCGCGGGTGTATCGGGCGACGGATCTCGAGACCGGGCAGAACGTGGCGGTGAAGATCCTGGGGCGGCAGTACGCCGACGACGAGCGCGAGTGTCGGCGTTTTTTCGGGGAGGCGCACGCGCTGCTCGAGATCGATCACCCGGGGGTGGTCCGCGTGCTGGATGTGGGCAAGCTGTTCGACGGTCGGCCGTTCCTGGTGATCGAGCACCTGCAGGGCGAGTCCCTCGGCGACTGCGTTCGACGCTGTGGGATTCTGCCGGTGGACACGGCGCTGCGGGTCGTGCACCAGGCTGCGCTCGGCCTGTGCGCGGTGCACCGGGCCGGGATCGTCCATCGCGACGTCAAGCCGGACAACATCTTCCTGCTGGGCGAGCCCGGCGACCCCGAGGAGGTACGGCTGTTCGACTTCGGGCTGGCGAAGCTGCACACGGCCGACATGCAGTCCCACTCCGGCAGCGGCAAGGTCATCGGCACGGCGGCGTACATGTCGCCCGAGCAGGTGCTGGCGGAGAGCGTGGACGCCCGCTCTGACGTCTACTCGCTCGGCGTGGTGCTGTTCCGCGCGATCACCGGGCACTTGCCCTTCGACGCGCCATCGGATCTCGATCTCATCGCCCAGCAGGTGGTGCTGGAGATGCCGCCCGCGAGCTGGTTCTGCGAGGGGCTGGACGCGCGGATCGAGGCCATGATTGCGCGGGCGACGCGCAAGGCGCCGGAGAACCGGTTCGAGAGCATGCAGGCGTTTGCCGATGCGATCGGGCGTGTGCGGCAGGATCCCCTGGCGCCCGCCGAGGAGCTTGCGCAGGCGGTGGCCCCGGACGTCTACGAGCCGGTCACCGACACGGGCAGGCAGGCGATGGATGTGCTGCGTCGCAGGCTCGGTCTGGGCGGATTGGCGTGTTGAGGCGGGGGCTCAGGGAGCGGGGGCCTTGGCGCACACGCCTTCCGGCCGGAGGCACTTGAACTCGGTGCCGCACACGCCGGTGGCTCCGGCATCCGGAGCGCCGCAGCAGAACGGTTCGGCATCCGAACAGTTCGTGTCGTGGAAGCACCCGGTCACCCCGGAGTCGTCGCACACCAACCCCTCTGCGCAGTAGGGCGACAGGTACAGGCAATTGCTCCCCTTGCACACGGCGTTGCCCGCACGGCACTTGCCGCCGACCGGGTGGACCGCCTCGCACTGCCCAGTGTCCTCGGCACAGAACAGCCCTTCGAGGCACTCCCCCGACCCCACGCACAGCGCACCCAGCTCCTTGCGCGACGCGCACGCGCCGTTGAGACACCGCAGGCCGTCCTTGCACCCGCCGGGCTCGTTCGTGCAGGACTTTCCCTCGTCGCTGCGCGACAGGCACACGCTGCCGAACGGATCCGAGGGCGCCTTGGCGCAGTAGTACCCCGCGATACAGGTCTTCCAGCTCACCGGGTCGCACGGGGCGAAGGCCTTCGCCTCCGGAATGCAATAGCTGCGCAGCGTCGGGTAGGTCACCGAGGTCACGCACACCTCGCCGCTGGCGCACGGGGAGGGCGAGACCGCGCACGACGCCACCTCCTTCTTGCAGGTCTGCGGGCAGAAGTCGGCGGAGCAGGGGTCTTCGGTGCAGAGGGTTCCTGCGACGCACGGCAGCGATTCGCACGAGCCGCCGAGCACGGCAGCCTCCGCGCCGGAGTCCGACGGTGCGTCTGTGGATGCGTCGGAACCCGAAGCTCCCGCGGCCCCGGAGCCCCCCGCGGAGACGTCGTCCTGCTCCCCGGCATCGGCCTCGGCCCCCGCGCTCCCCGCGGCCTCCGCGGTCCCGTCGTCATCGCCACCGCACCCCGGTGCGGCAGCGACACCGACGACGAGCAGCCAGGCGGCGCAGAGCGCGAGCCCGCGAGAGGAGCGGAGCGAGCGAGACGGCAAGGGCGTGCGTGCGGGAGGGTCCGGCAGCATGGAGCCAATCCTATCACGGCGCGTCGCAGCGACGCGATCGTGCGCGCTCCAAAACGCGGTCGAAGCTACTTCGCGGCCGCAGCGTCGGCCGTCGGAGCGGGGTCGAGCACGAAGCTGTCGCCCTTGCGCAGGTGGAGCGCTTCGCATTCGGGAGCGCCCTCCTCGATGGCGGACAGGAAGTGGCCGACGGGGAGGGTCTGGCCGCGTCGCCCCTGGGCGTAGGGATCGCGAGCGCGATACAGCAGCACGGTCTTCGGCTCCAGGATGCGCGCCGCGCGCACCACCGGCTCCACGCTCATCCCGTCGGCCTGCATGATGAGCACGCCCGGCGCGCACACCTCGGCGATGTCCTCCAGATCCGCATCGCTCGTCATGGCGTGCACGCCGTCGGCCAGGTGCATCACCGACGGGAACCCGTCCATCTCGAGCAGGAAGCCGAGCCCGGCGCGTCCGCGTGCGACGCGGGTGACATCGACGCCGAGCAGGTCGTTGACGCGGTCGAGGGATCGCATGCTTCTGGGGGTTCCGATCATGCCGAGGGCACGGGAGCTGGTCTGGGTACCCAGGTCGAGCAGCGGGCTGAGGGCGCCCAGGATGGGGTTGTTGCGCATGCGCGGCTGGGGAAAGACGTTGGCGACGTCGCGCAGGATGGAGGCGCCTTCCTCGATGGAGGCCTCGGCGCCGAGGGAGGCGGAGATGGGCAAGGCGGTGACGCGCAGCCCCTGCTCGGAGGCGCGCTCCCAGGCTTCGAGATCGAGCAGTCGCTCGCGGTCGAGCCCCAGCTCCTTGCCGATCTGGCGGCAGAGCCTCGGCGTCGCGATCACCGTCGCCTCGCTCGCTTCGAGCACGTCGAGCGCATCGTCGAACCAAGGCGTGGCCGAGGTGAGCAAGACGTAGTCCGCGCCGCGAACCGGATCCGCGACTCTGCGACCGCGTCGGGAATGGGAGAACACCGGGTCGACGAACAGGGTGCGCCCGGGGCACTGCACCTCGAAGAACGTGTGCTCGTGGAAGGTGATGCGGGTCTGGCTGTTCTGGCTCATGGTGTCGCCTGTGCGCTTGGAACGAGGATCGTTTGGAACGGCGGCGGACGACGCTAGCATGACGAAGGGGCCGGGTGGATGGGAAGCAAGCCGATCCCGGAGGCGACGGTTGTTCAGGCTGGCGTCCTGGAGGCGTCCGGTGCAGAGAGAGAGCCCACCGTGGAGAAACACCCAATGACGACGGAGAAGAAGGGACTGGTCAGGGAGACGGGCACGGTCCGGCCGCGATCGGGGCGTCTGGAGCGATCGCGCGTGGAGCGCGGGAGGGATCGCGACGACGATCGGCGTCGGGACGGGGACACGGCGGAGGACGACGAGGAGCTGGGGCGTCGGGACCGCGTGCGCGCGCGTCAGGGGCGGCCGCCGCTGCGCGACGAGGTCAACGACCTGAATCGCGGGGGCGCGTTCGTTGCGGCGGAATCCCTGGCGGTGGCGTTCGACGTGGCCTCGCGGGTGCTGCGGGGCGCGGTCGATCGCGCATTCGACGAGGACTACAACGAGCCTGGCGATGTGATTCGCGGGCTTGCGAACGAGGCGGATCTGGCGGCGTACGATCTGGTGGACGAGATGCGGACGGTGCCGCGGCGTCTGGATCGACGATTCGAGGAGGCGATTCGGAGCCCGCGCGCGGATCGCGGGGAGCGGACGCGCCGGGACGAGGACGAGAGGAGCTCGCGGTCCCGCTGAGGGACGGGGCGACGAAGGCACGGCTGGCGCCGGACCGGCCGGGGGACCTCTTGGAGCAACCCACCCGCGAACTCCACACCGAGCAGCGCCGACGGCGGAGGCCGAAGCGTCGCGTGTCCGCCGATGCGACGGCGACCCCGACGCCTGCCCCGCCCAAGCGCCGCCCGGCGCCCGATCCGGAGCTCGATCACCACTCCTCCTCGCAGCGCACCGTGCAGGTGCTGCTGGCCTTCGTGCGCTTCTCGTTCTTCTTCCTCACCGAGGAGGCGGTGCTGCGCCTGCCCCTGCTGCGCACCGTCTGGGGCAAGAGCTGGAAACGTCGTAACCCGAACCGTCTCCGACGCTTCGTCGTAGAGATGGGCGGTGCCTTCATCAAGTTCGGCCAGTTCTTCTCCATGCGCTCGGACATCCTCCCTCCGGTCTACTGCCGGGCGCTGTCGGACCTGTACGACAACGTGCCGCCCTTCTCGCCGGCGCTCGCGCGCAGGCTCATCGAGCGCGAGCTGGAGCGGCCGATCGAGGAGCTGTTCACGAGCTTCGACGACGATCCGATCGGTGCGGCGTCGTTCGGCCAGGCGCACATCGTGACGCTGGCGCTCGGAGAGAATGCGGGCAAGCGCGCGGCGATCAAGGTCTCGCGACCGGGCTCGGAGCAGCAGATTGCAACGGACACGCGGCTGCTGATGCTGCTGGGGTATGTGATCGACGCCTCGAGCCTGCTGGGGCAAATCAAGCTGGCGCCGATTTTCCGGGACTTCGCGCGATGGATACGCCGCGAGGTGGCGTACATGCAGGAGGCGAAGAACGCCGATCACCTGCACGAGGTCACCGCGTGGAACGTGCGCCAGCGGATCCCGTACATCTACTGGGAATACACGACCAACCGGGTGCTCACGATGGAGTACCTCGAGGGGATCCCGGTCAGCGAGGTGATCGAGCGATTCTCCGCGGGCGACGAGACCCTCGACGCGGAGCTGGCGGCGATGGACTGCGATCGGCACGTGATCGCGCGCAACCTGTTCCAGTCGTTCCTGCTGCAGGCCTTCGTGGGGCGGGTGTTCCACGCCGACCCGCACCCCGGCAACCTGATCGTGCTGCCGGAGAACACCGTGGGCATGGTGGACTTCGGGCTGCTGGGGCGGCTCAACGAGGAGGGGCGCCGGGAGCAGATGCTGCTGCTCGACGCGGTGGTGCAGGAGAACATCGAGGCGTTGTTCGTGGCGGTTCTCGACGTGATGGACGCGCCGCGTGGGCTCGCGGTCACGGACGTCTACGACGACTTCGCGGAGGACGCGGACGAGTGGCTCGACGCCTGCGACAACCCGGGCGCGGCGATGAGCGAGAAGACGATCACGCGGTTCGTGGACTCGATCATGAGGATCGCGCGGCACGTGGGCCTCGTGCTGCCGATGCAGACGATGCTGTACTACAAGACGCTGCTGACCATCGACGGGGTGCTGCTGCGTCTGTCGCCGGACTTCGACTACAAGCGGGAGTCGCGGCGCGCGGCGCGGCTGATCCGGATGCGCGAGCTGGACAAGATGTACGGTCCGGGAGCGATCATCGATCGGGCCCTTTCGCTGCAGATTCTCGCCAACTCGGCGCCCGAGTTCCTGATCCAGCGCCTGCAGGACTTCGAGCAGGGCAAGAAGACCATCTACCGCAAGATGAACCTGGTGCCCGTGATCATCGCCTATGCCATGCGATTGACCGCGGCCGCTTCCGGCGCGGCCTTCCTCGGCCTGCTCGTCCTGCGCCTGGGCTGGCTCCGCTCCTTCTCCCTGCTCTCGCACCCCCTGGTGATCCGCGTCGTCGAGTGGCTCACCCCCTCGCTCTACGCCCTTCCCGCCATCGTGCTCGTGTCCCTCTGGCTCGCAAAGCACGCCGAGTCCCGCACCTTCCAGAAGGTGCAGAGAGACGACTGAGGCGGCCACGCGGGGCGCAGCCGCGCAGATCGGGTGACGTCGTCGCGTGGTTGCTGTGCAAGACGGGCGAGTGTTGCGCTCGTCAGGTCGGGGAACGCGGGACCGTTTCCCCCCGTGAGGTCACGGTACCGCCATGCCGGCCTTGGCGTTCGCGTTGTCCGGCGACACGGCCAGCACCCCGCCGAAGGTCTGTCGCGCCTCGGCCTTGCGGCCCATCTTGAGCAGACACCAGCCAAGCCCGGTCTGGTGATCCAGCTCCGCCGGATACTCCTCGATCAGCTTCCGATACGTGGTCGCCGAGTCCGGGTAGTTGCCGACCGAATACTGCGCATGAGCCAGCCGGGCCCGCGCAACGGCGTTGTTCGGATCGAGCGCGAGAACGTCGCGGGTCGCCCGCTCCAGCTCACGCCACTTCCTGGCGGCGAGCAGCGGGAGGGTGAGCCCCAGGCGCGGCTCGACCGCCTTCGGGGCGGCGGTGGCCGCTTCCCGGTAGGCGACCTCGGAGGCCTGGTAGTCGCCGGCGAGGTAGGCGACCCAGCCAAGCCGCAGCGACGCGAAGTAGGACCCCGCGGCCTTGCTCTTGATCTCCCGCATCTTCGCGAGAGCCGCCGCGTAGTCCCGGTTGGCCTCCAGCTGGTAGGACTCGCGATACAGGCTCGCAAGCTGCGTATCGTTGGCGAGTGCCGGGGCGCCCAGCCCGGACGCGCAAATCATCCCCAGACACAACCCTGCAACGATCAGAAGCTTCATCGCACGTCCTCCTCACATCCTCGGAAGGTACTGCAGTCCAACCGAAACGGTGCCATACGCACCGTCGGTTTCCTCCCACCGAATCCTCTCGAACTGACCCTGCACGCCAAGCTGCAGCGTGTCGCTCAACCCGAACATCACCGTGGCCGTGCCGCCCCATCGCGCGTCCTCGGCGAGCGTGAGGATCGACGGCGCCTCGATGTAGACGGGATATCGTTCGGTGCCCACGTGCCCGGAGACGATGGCGGAGAGGCTCTTGCCTCGCAGGGTCACGCCCGCGAAGCCGCTCACGGCGGTGCCTTTGGGATCGGCGGTGATGCGCGGTCCCGCGGCGAGTCCAAGCCACGGAGCCGGCCACACGAACGCCGTGGGCAACACCTGTCCCCCCCATCCGAACTGACGGTGCACGCCCGCCGCGGTCACGTTTGCGCCCCACGTGTAGCCCGCACGCAAACGGCTGGCGGCGATCCAACCGGTGTCCTCGTACGAGGGGAGGATCGTGCCTCCCAGCACCTCTGCACCGAACCACTTCTTCTCGTATCCGGCACCGAGAAACAGCTCGGTCTGGCTCTCCGTCTCCTCGGCCCCGGAGCTCCCCCTGCCGCGCCCCGCGCCGGTGCTCGTCCCGGGAAGCATGCGACCGATCCGCACGTGACGAATCGCGCCCCGGAACGACAGGGACCGCGTCGCGAGCACGGGGAGCTGGGCGAAGACGGCCCAGCCGCCCCAGGCGGGTCCCCCGGACTTGCGGAATGCATAGCCGAGCCAGGCTTCGGGGCGCAGCGGGCGACGGTCCTCGGCCGCATGGATGGCGTCCCTGGTCGCGCTGCGGGAGGGGTCGGTCTGCACCGCGGTCTTCCAGGCGGAGATCGCCGCTTCGGTGTTGCCATCGGCCAAGTGCTGGTCGCCCTTGGCCGCGAGGGACGACGCGAGGCCTTGGGTGGCTTCGGGACCGGCGCCGGGCAGCGGGATGGCGTGGCGATACAGCTCCGCCGCCTGTTCGTAGCGCTCGAGCTTGAGGTTGAGCCACGCGCGACGAACCGACACCTCGTAGCTGTCGGACTGGGCGCCCCAGCCTCGCTCGAGGATCTGGTCGGCCTCCAGGACGCGCCCGGCCTGCTCTGCGGCGACCGAGCGATCCCATGCCCCGGCGCGCAGCTCCCAGAGCTCGTCGGGGCTCTGGGCTCCGACACTCGATGTCGCAGCAAGGGCCGCGAGCGCGGCTGCAAGCGCCGCCCTTCGACTACCGCGTCGCATGTCCGCCTCTCCCATCCGGCGCCTCCAGAGTGAGCTCGAAGGTGCGCTTGCGCCCCGCGTGCTCGACCTCGACCCGGTGTGTCGATCCACCCAACCTCAGCTCCACGTGCGTACGCCATCCCCGTGCGCGCCCTTCGAGATGCCACGCTCCCTCTTCGCGACGAGACACGTAGTCCACCGCAGTGGTGCCGAACCCGGGAGCCACGAGCGCCACCAGATCCGCCAGGGGCCGCAGCCATCCCGGCAGCAGCATCCGCAGCGGCAAACCGTCGGTCCACTTCAGCGACTGCGCCTGATCGAAGGGCACCCTCGCCATCGCCTGGAGCAGATAGCGCAAGGGCGATCGGGGGCTCCCCTCGAAGTCGATCACGACGAGACCGGACTCGTACGGGTCGAGGTACAGCTTCCCCGCATCGGACTTCACCATCGTCCGGCCGTACAGATCGATCTCGACCTCGCCCCGCTCCTCGTGCCCCGATCCCAGCTCTCTCAGGCTCACCTTCATCCCTGCGGGAAACGCCAGCGTGCGGGCCAACGCTTCGTCGCGCACGACCGCGCGAACCGACTGTCCCTCGGTGGGCACCACGCGATTCGCCAGCACGACGGGGCTCTGGCTGGTGGTCACGACATCGCCGAAGTCCGCGGCGATCGTCGGACTTCCCAGGGGCGCGGCGGTCTGCACCTGGAAGTGCAAGTGGGGAGTGGCGGCTCTACCCGAGCTTCCGCAGCGGGCGATCTCGGCTCCGGAGGTGACGACATCGCCGGTCTTGACCTTCACGCTGCGCGGCTGCAGGTGCGCGTACACCGAATACAGCCCGGCCCCGTGCGCGATCACCACGGCATTGCCCCAGTTGTCGCGCACGTTCATCTCCCCCACGCGGTTGTCCGGGATGCCGTCCACCACGTGCGCCACGGTGCCCGTCCCCGCCGCCAGCACCGGCAACCCGTAGCAGCGGAAGTCCCGGACGTCGGCCCCCTCCCGCTCGAACAGCTTGCCGTCCTTGCCCCGCACCTCGAAGTCGAGCCCGTGCCTCCACGGCCCCTTGTGCGTGTGCGCTCCGTCGAACCCCTGCGTCACCTCCCACTCGCCGCGGAACGGGAGCCGGAAGGGGAGCCACGCCGCATCGCCGAAGCGACGCACCCAGACCAGGTGGGCGGCCAGCGCTTCTTCGGGACGCGCTGCAGGGACGGCGCTTCGCGGCCATCGATCGCTCGCGCGCCTTCGCGCCGCGGTGAGCATCAGGTGGGTGGTGATCACGAACGGCAGGGACACGACCGGGAGCGACGCGATCCCCATCAGGGGGATGAGGGCATAGGTGAGCAGCGAGGCCACGGCGGCAGCGGCCGATCCGAGCAGGATCGAGGACGGATGAGGGACGAACCACACCGACCCGAGGGCGATGGACGCGAGGATGGCGTTGAACGACGCTGTGGTGTCGACCATGGACCAGGGGACCTCGCTTCGGACGGCGAAGCGGAGTCCGACGGCGACGGCAGCGCCCAGGGCGCCGAGGATGGTGGCGATGCGGCTGTGCAGGAGCAGGGCGGCGATGAGCAGCACGCCGGCGGCGCTTCCGCTGAGGAACACGACCGCGGCGGGAAGGTCGAGCCACGAGGGGTCGAACCACGCTGCAGGCAAGTGCTCCGAGGGCACCGCCCACCGCATCGGAGTCGCGGGAGCGGGGAGCACGCGGGACGCAAGATGCACGACCCAGGTTGCCGCAACGAACGGCAGCGAGTGGGTCGGCAGGGCGACCGGAGCGAAGACCGCTTCGAACGACGCCTGCAGGAACACGGCGACGATGGCGCCGGCTACGACGAGGAACCAGGGGTTGCCGCCATCGGGCGCGAACACCGCCACCGCCAACGCGGTCAGCAGCGCGGTCGTGCCGTGAGTCCCGGCTCGCACGGTGGCGGCGCCGTAGCCGACCGCGAGACTCACGAGCGCGGCCACGGCCACCGCCACGGCCGTGGCGCTTAGCACCTTGGGGAACGTGGCGATCGCCAGGAGCACGAGCAAGCCGACCTTGGGGTCGCTCGAGAACACGACGCCCGCGTAGGGCCGCAGGGCCGTGTCCACGATGACCCGCAGGGCCGACTTCAGCGAAGCCACGCGGGCATCTCCTCCTGGGCCAGCAAGGCCTCCAGTCCCTCGGCCTTGCGAATGACCGCGTGCTTGCCGTCGCCGCCGACCATCACCACGTTGGGACGCTCGGTGATGAACTGCATCCACTGGGTCACGTTGTAGGCCCCCACGTGCTTGATGACGACGCGGTCCCCGGGCTTCAGCGGAGGGAACATCACGCGATCGCGCACGACGTCGATGTTCATGCACAGCGGGCCGAAGAACACGGTGGGCTCGGGGGTGCCATGCGATGGCTGCGCGGGGTGCACGTCGTGCCGGTACCACCACGCCGTGGGAAGGATGTTGACCCCCGCGTCGAGAATCACCGCGCGACGACCGTCCACGAGCCGCTTGTTGCCCACCACGGTGGACACGAGAATCGCCGCGTCATCCACCAGAGCGCGGCCCGTCTCCAGCATCACGCGCGGAACCTGCGCCCCGTCGAACCCTTCGTCGAAACCGGCTGCGAGCCGCTCGACGTACTGGCCCAACGACGGCGTGACCTCCTCGCCTGGCAGG